>REAS01000062.1 GCA_004294495.1 Sphingobacteriales bacterium | reverse complement strand
ATTACTATCTTCGTACATATTATGCCTAAATATACATTTAATTAATTGATTATCAAAATTTTAACTCACTTTTTTAAAGTATAAAAGTAGAATTAATTAAAATAAAATATACTTATTTAGCGCAGTTTAATAATTCAAAACCACCGTTTACATAATCTAGCATCCAAATTTATTTTTATAAACTTATTCTTGTTTTGTATTTAAAACAAGGTTTATGTTTAAAAAGTTGATTTTGATTTTAATTTTTGTTAATATTCTAAACATTAAAATTAATGCACAACAATTAGATGGTTTAAAAAACCAAAAAGCTTTCAAGTTTTCTGGCTCGTTATCGGCTAATTTCTCTATGTATGGGCAAACTGGTTCGCTAAACAATAGGCGAGACCCTTTTTCGCAAGCTTTAGGCGGCAATGCTACGATATCTTTTTACGGTGTTGATATACCTTTTTCGTTAAGTTACGCTAACCAGCAAAGTAATTTTAATGGTCCTTTTCAGCGTTTTGGCATAAGCCCATCATACAAAAAACTTAAAATGCACTTGGGTTATCGTAACCTAAATTTTTCGCAATTTGGTTTATCAAGTCAAACTTTGTACGGTGGCGGCTTAGAGTTTAACACCAGCAAATTTAGGATGGCTTTTATGTATGGCCGTATAAACGAAGCTATTGTAAACAATGGTCTAAATATAAGTTCGCCATCGGCATTTTCTCGTAGAGCAATTGCGGGTAAAATAGGGTACGAAGGGCAACGAAATCATATTTTATTTTCGGCATTGTACGGCAAAGATGACTCTACCTCTATTACCGATTATATACAAAAACGTAACACTAGGCCCCAAGAAAACTTGGTACTTACTGTATCCATCAAAAAAACCATTTACAAAAACCTATTTATAAAAATTGAAGGTGGTGCTAGTGAATATACCCGCGATACAAGAGCCAAAATAGCCAACCCTAAAGATTTAAACCCTATTATTAAATGGCAAAGCACTTGGTTTAACGTTCACGAATCTACCCAGTTACTTATGGCAGGCGAAAGTACTTTGGGCTTTACCAGTAAAAAAGTAAACCTTAATTTAAAATATCGATATGTACAACCCGATTATAAAACTATGGGGGCGTATTATTTTCAGTCCGATTTAAAACAACTTACCATACAACCTGCTTTTACACTTTTTAAATCAAAAGCCTTACTAAGCGGCAGTATTGGTTTTCAGGAAGATAATCTCAAAAAACTTAAACAAACCACCACCAAAAGAATTATTGGGAACGGAAACTTAGCCATAAATACCAGCCCAAGTTTCGGTATTGATTTAAGTTTTAGCAACTATGGCTTAAAACAAAGGGGTACAAACCGTGGGGTTGATACCGTAAAAGTACAATCGGTAAATAACTCTATAAGTATTGCTCCACATTGGCAATTAATGCGGTTAAAATACCAGCATTTAATACAAACTAATATTAGCTACCAAAAATCGTCGGACTTTAACATCATAAACCAGCAAACCAACAATTTTGATGGTTATGTGGCCAACGTAAATTATGCTATTAATAAACCCGAAAAAAAAATAGGTGCTAATTTAGGTTTGGTTTATACCGATAACCGCAGTCAAGATTTTATGCAACAATCTATAAACGGAAACATTGGCTTTAACAAAAGTTTAGAAAAAGCGCATACCACCTTAAGTGCTGGCTACAGCACTTATAAACAATTTAATGCCGATGGAATGAGTCAAAGCATAAACACTGGAGTTATTTACACACCGTTTAAAAAACAGCAACTTAATTTTAATTTTAATTATGTGATGCTAAAACAACCCAGTTTACAGGGGCAACCTATGCTAAACGTTAACGAAACTTATGCCACATTGGGCTACACTTATAATTTTTAACACAAATATTATGAAATTTTTTTTACGATTTTTTTGCGCTTTTATATTATTTACTACCAGTTTTATGCTTTTAAAAGCACAATCTGTAAAGGTAAATATTTTGGTTTTTCCGCCTTATAGTACCCATATAAGCGATTATGCCAACTCCAATTTGGTACAGCTAACCAATACCACCAACCAAACACTACGCATTTATTTAAAAGCCGATATTACCGGACCTGATGCCTTGCATATTTTTACCAAACCAGGTCATAAGCCTCCTCAACCATTAATATTAGGCGCAGGGCAAAGCACCATTATTAATGGTTTGCAAAACGATTTTTTACTTCCAGGAAATCTAAATTATGAAATGAGCGATGATGTGAAACAAAAAATTTTTTTTGGAGGTATTTTTCCTGAAGGCATATACACACTTTGTGGTAATGTTTATAATTTTGATAATGGGCAAATACTATCTGATGATTTGCAGGGTTGTAAAACATTTAATATACAGTATTTGCAACCTCCCATTATTACACAACCCATTTGCGAAGCCGAAATCAAAGAAAATCAACAACTTGTATTTAGGTGGACTCCACTAGCTGCAATAGGCGCAAATTTTTTATATAAACTCTACATAGCCGAAATTTTACCCGTACAAAATAAAGAAGAAACTATTCAACAAGCCATTGCCAATAATTTAGGCAACCCCATTGTGTTAGATAATATAAGCACCAACCAATATATTTACAACCCTAATTTAGATGCGCCCTTAAAACCCAATACCCGGTATGCTTTTGCTTTGGTAGCTCGAGATGCAGCCGATAAATATCAAATAGAAAACTTTGGTCGTACCGATGTTTGCGAATTTACCTATCAGCCAAAATTAGACGAAGTTATTATTGTGCCGCCTGCACCCAATTATGCAGTTAACAAAGTTTGTAAAGCTTGCAATACGGCAATCCCTCAAGGTAATGCTGTATCGGGTAAAGATGTTATAAAAATAAGCGATAAGATAAAAGTGGGCGAATTTGAAATGACGGTTAACAGCTTTACCACCACCGGAAACACTTTTAGCGGTACTGGTAAAATACCAATGCCATTGCTAAACAACAGTTATGTGGGTATTTTGGTTGATTTTAAAAACATTACCATAAATAGCAATAAAGAAATGCTAGCTGGGCAAGTTACTGCACAATTGCAGCCCGATTATGGCGTAATACCCAATATAAGTTTACCAAACCCACAATTGGGAAAGGTAAATCCGCTTAAAGCAAAATCTGTTGGTAATTATTTATCACAACAAGAAGATAAATTAATTGATGCCTTAAACCAAGCTATAAACCAAACTGGCTTTAAAGTGCCTTTTGGTATTAAAAAAGTAATTAGTGGGCAAACATTTATTGTAGGTATTGATAAAATATTATTTACGCCTACACAAGCCACTTTTGATGCTATGCTTAGTATGGAAATACCAGAAGCACCCGAAGGAGCTAAAAAAATAGCTTTTGGAGCATCGGAACTGTGTTTTAATAAAAATAGCTTTTGCGACCAAGGCATTTTATACCTAGCCGAAGATTTTACCATTCCTTATTTAAAGCTAAAATTATTGGCCCCAACGGGCGAGATTAAAAACGTAGAAAACGACAAAGGTACTTACGTTATTTTTGATAAAAGTGGATTTAAACAAATGCGTATTGATGCCGAACGTGAGTTTGATGAAACCGATTTACAACCCGCCGAAGGTGCAGGAAAAGTTAAAGCCCATTTAGTGGCCGTAACCGATAACGGCTGGAGCGATTGGAAAGCAAAAGTTACAATGCCTAAATTTAGTATTGCTAGTAATAAAGATATAAGTTTTGAGATTGTTAACGGTGCCGATGGGGTAGGTGCTTGGTACGACCATAGTGATAAAGAAAACCCCGCAGGTTTACCTACCAACATACCCGAAAAATTGGCTGCCCTAAGCCCTAAAACTTGGAAAGGTTTTTTTATGCCCGAACTAAAAATGACTTTACCCGCTATTATAAAAAATACCGATAACCAACTTATTGCTATCAATGTTAAAAATTTATTGATTGATAATGATGGCGTTACCCTAGATGCAAAAGCTAACAATGTTTTAGCCATAGGCGATGGTAAGTTAGATAGTTGGGCTTTTTCGGTTGATAATTTTAATATTACCATCATTAACTCAGTATATATAAAAGGAGATATGCTGGGCAAAGTATTATTGCCTATAACTACCGAAGCCCTAAACTCGCAATTAGATTATAGCGCTATGCTTACCAATTCGTTAGATTCGGGACAAAACGTAAACCGCCACTTAGATTTTGCCTTTCACGTACAGCCCAAAAACGATATTGATAATAAACTTTGGTTGGCAACTATGAATCTTAAAAACACATCAACCATAGATATTAAGGTAAATAAGAAAAATGGTTTTGTGGCCACGGCAGTTTTAAATGGCGATTTAAGTTTAGCATCGCCCGAGCTTAGCAACTTTTCGTTATCGCTTATACACTTCCAAAATCTAACCTTAAATACCAAAGAACCCTACATTGATACCTTAAAATCTAAAGTAAGTTATTTCTCGTTCGCCTCCCCACAAAAAAAAGCATCTGGTTTTCCTCTTACTTTAACCGATGTTAAATTATCGGGGTTAACCCTAAAACTAACTGGTAATTTAGAACTATCGGATATTAAAGCCCTCCCAAAAGCCAGCGTGGGCATAAGCATTAGAGGGCGTTTAGGTTTTAACAATAAAGGTAGGCTAATGCCCGAAGCACCCATATTTTCGGTAAATAAAATAGAACTTAAAGATGCTAACTTAGCAGGAGTTAAAGTAAGTGGCACCCTCGAGTTTGTAAACGATGCCAATAAAGAAGGTATAATTGGCGATTTAAAAGCCACTTTTTTAAAAGGAACTACTATAAAAGCACAAGCCGAATTTGGCCACTCGGGTACTGGCGATTCCAAGTTTAGTTATTTTAGGGTTGATGGTATGGCAAAAATACCCCTTGGCATAATTTTGTTTGGCGATGTTAAACTAAAAGGATTTGGTGGTGGTTTATCGTACCACATGAAAGCCAATGTAGCCGATGTTGCATCGGGTTTTAAAGGTTTAAAAACCGGTGGAGTTGATACTTTAACAGCCAATAAATCTTTTGTAGGCTACACTGCCGATGTTAATGCAGGTATTGGCTTAAAAGCCTTGGCATATATTGCTACCAGTAAAGAAGAATTGTTTAATGCCGATTTAAGCATAATGGCCATTGCAAATGCAAACTTAACCGCCCTAAACCAAATAATATTAGATGGCAATTGCAAACTGCTAACCAAAGACGATGACGGCAATGCAATGGTTAAAGCTACCGGAAATTTACATATAGATTTAGATTTGGACCGTGATATTTACAACGGCGAGGCATCGGTTAACATAGATGCAGCCAATGTTTTAACAGCTGATGGTAAGTTACAAGTTTACTCGGGTAATGGTAATTGGTTTATTAAAATGGGCACACCAACCGCACCTAGTAATATAAATGTGATTAAACTTTTTACATTAAAATCTTATTTTGAAATGGGTAACAGCATTGACCCTATGCCCGAACCCCCACAATTGGTTAAAGATTTATTGCAATCGGGCGGTTTTGTTTACAAAAGAGACCAACGAGGTATGCAAGACAGCAAATCGGGCTTTATTGTTGGAGCATCTTTTACAACGGATATAAAAACCGATTTAGGCCTTATAAAAGGCGAAATTGCAGCAACTATGGGTTTTGATATGGCCCTAAATACTGGCAAAACTTGTAACGATGGCACACCAGCTGGCTTAAATGGCCTTTATGCGCAAGGGCAAATTTATGCTGGCATTAAAGCCAAAGTTTTATTACATATAGAACTTTTAGTGTGGGACGATGATGTTACAATATTTGATGCAGGGGCAGGCGCATTGCTGCAAGGCGGTTTACCCAACCCTACTTGGGCAATGGGCGTAGTTGCAGGCAATTACAATGTGTTAGATGGTTTGGTAAAAGGCAAATTTAATCTTCATTTTAAAATTGGCGATAAGTGTACGCCCGAAAGCTTAGACCCCTTAGAAAGCATTAAAATTATTGAAGATATACAACCCAAAGACAATGAAAAAGACGTTTCTATTGCCGTTAATCCTTCGGCATCGTTTAATATGGAGGTAGGCAAAATTTTCGAAATCATTATCCCTAACCCGGCAAACGCCGAAAACGATATTACTAAAAAATACAGAATTAGCCCATCAGATGTTACACAAACTATTGCTTACCAAAACGGTAATAAAGTAAGTGCAACATCATCAAACCTATATAACGTTACAGCAGTAACCTACACACCAAATGCATATTTAAACAAAAAAGCAGACGTAAAATATACTGTAGAAGTAAAATTAAGTGAACAAATAAATGGCAATTGGGAAACAGCTAAATATATAAAAGATGTTAAAGACAAAGTTTCGGGCAATATATTACACGCTAAAAACTCGGAGTTTAAAGAAATTAGAGAAACCACTTTTACTACCGATAATGGCTTAAAAGAAATACCTGAAACCGATATTTTAGCCACTTGGCCTTTACGTAATCAAGTATTTTATTTGCAAAACGATTATACCGAAAAACCCGCTGGTTTACAAAACAACAAAACACTTGATATTGTAAATAACTTTAGTTGGTACGATGCAAACCGTTTAACTTTTGAAGGCGTGGCGGCTCGTTTTACACCAGTAACAGGCAACCCAACTCCCATTATTGTAAATGCTACATTGGCTGGTGCCGATATTAAATTAGATACTAAACCTACACTTGCCAATGAGACAGTATATAAATTAGAGGTTTTTGCCAAACTAAAATCAAAAAATAATGTGGCAACATCGCAAAAAAGTATAAGCACATCTTCGGCGATTGCATCAAACAATTTAGAATATAATATTAGTCGAAACAAGTTAAATGGTATGGCAACTAGTAATTTAGAGGGTAAACTATTTGCATTTTACTTTAGAACCAGTAAATACAATACCATTAACCAAAAAATGGCCGATTGTAGGATATTAAAAAACACTACCGCAAAGCAAAATATGGGTCAAAATCTAGATGTTTTTACTTTGCAAAGCTTTATTGGTTATACTTTAAACGATGCTAAAACGGCAATCGAAAATAAATATCCTACCCAAAAACCTTTACAAGCGGTTGATGTAAACACCACTATAAAACTGCCCGAAGAAATACAAGATATAGATTTTGAAGCCGCAGCCGATAATAACATCCCATTATACGATTTTAAGGATATAGATTATTTAACGCAAATGGGTATTACTTTAATTATGCCGATAGAAGCTGCCAGTTACACCAGCATTAACCGCTCATCCGATTTTACATACAAAAGCCGTTTGGGGCTAAAAAGTGATGAAATTTCGACTGGCTTGTTAAATTCTATGTCGCCTGTAAATATGCCAAACGGTTCAGCTTTAAATATAAATAGTGCATACGGTATAATAAGTGGCCATCAATATTACACTATGGGCGGTAAAATAACCAACACTGCCAACCCTGATATTGTTAAAGTTACCAATTTTGGGCAAAATGTTGTAAACCCAGCCAACCAAAATATGGCATTTAACGGTATTGCGGTTAGTGGGTTACAGGGTAATTCAAGCGTTTCTTTTATGGGAAATTCGCCAGCACCAACAGCTGCATTTGCCAAAGGATTAAGTAAAGGAATGCGTTAAATTTTTTAAATCAAAAAAATGAAAAATAGTATAAAAACATTGGTGCTTTTAATGATTTTAATAGGCCAGCAAACTTATGCACAAAACCTACAAATGGAAAAATTAAATATTATAGCTAAAAACTATGGCGATTCTATTGTAGTACGTTGGGCACCAACAGGTGCTGCAACTTGGAAAATGGCATCAAAAAATGGTTATCGGGTAGAGCGGTTAGCGCTAGATGCGCAAACCAATAACGAAATAACCGATTACCAATTAATAGGAAATTTTACGCCATACCCAATACAAAAAGCGCAACAAATGGTTAAAACGCTAGAAAAAAATTACCGAAATAGTATGTTTGTGGCTGCAATGCAATTGCAACACGGTAAGGCAAGTGTAGGTGCAAATTTAAACATTAGTGAAATTATACGCCAATCCGAAGAGTTAGAAAACCGCCATTCGTTGGCACTTTTTGCCGCCGATATGTCGCCACTTGCCGCCAATGGTTTAGGTTTACGGTTTGTTGATAAAAACATCAAAAAGAATGTAAAATATGTTTATCGTGTATTTGCTAACCAAAACAACCAAACCTTTTTGTTAGATACGCCCCGTTTTTTGGTAAACCCACAATATTTAGATTTTACCACCAAGCCCAGTTTGGTAAACGTAAAAAGTGTACAAACAGGCGTACAAATAAGCTGGGTTCCGGTATTACAAAACATATCTTATTCTGCCTACTATATAGAACGTAGTAGCGATCAAAAAAACTATACTCGGCTAACACAAACCCCATATTTGATGATTAAAAATGAGGTTTTAAATAATAATCGTGAGATTTTATATTTAGATAGTACTGCAAAAATTGGGGTTACTTACAGTTACAAAATTATTGGTATTGATGGTTTTTCAGATTTGGGCGAACCCGCACTTAGTGATATTATAACACATATAAACGTAAATGGGCCAGTAATACCACAAATTTTGGCTTTAAAAAATTTAGGCTTAGGCAAAATGGAAATAAGCTGGAAAACCGTAGTTGACAAAACCAAAACTAACACACTAAGTTATGCAATTACCAAAGCTCAACAACTTACAGGGCCTTACCAAGCTGTAAACAAAACTATTATAACACCAACCCAGTTTAGCTATATTGATAGTTTAGAAGCTGGCATACCAGCCTATTACCGTATTTACGCTTTCGATAAAAACGGTAATTATAGCACATCATTATACAAATATGTAATGATACCAGATAAAACACCACCCCAAATGCCAACAGGTTTAAACGGTAAAATAGATTCGTTAGGGCATATACAAGTATCGTGGGCTTTGGGTAAAGAAAAAGACATAAAAGCTTACCGAATATACTCGGCAAATAACCCTCAACATACTTTTACACCGCTTACGCAAGATTTTGTTTACGATACCAATTTTAACGATAGTACAACTTTAAAAACACTTACCCCAAATATGTATTTTAAAGTAATAGCGTTCGATTATAGTTTAAACGAGAGTAAAGAATCGGCCATTTTAAAAGTAAAACGCCCCGATATTGTAGCACCCGTTTCTCCAGTATTTACCAATTATTTAGTTAAAGATTCGGTAATACAAATTAGCTGGATAAACAGTAGCAGTAACGATTTAAAACAAACTGTACTAAGCCGCATAAATTTAAATACAAAAGAAATTAAAAACCTACTAACTATTACTGCAAATACAATGCTTGAAAAATACAGCGATACGCTTTTTGAAACTGGCACTAATTACCAATATTTGCTTACCGCAAAAGATAGTAGTAACAATATAAGCCTTAGCAAGCCACTATCAATAACCACCCAAAGCAACAGTAATTTATTAAGCATAAAAAAGCTTAGCGCTCAAGTAACACAAAATAGCAAAACGGTGGTATTAAACTGGGAAAACATTGAAGGCAACAATATGGCCGAAATTTACAGAACGGATAGTTTAAACCAACAAAGTTTAGTAACCGTGGTATCTTTAAATGCCAAAACTTATATCGATAGCAATTTAATAGCGGGTAATTACTCATACATTATAAAAATTACAAGTCCTACGGGCAAAACATTGGGCAAAAGCAATACCGCAATAGTCAACATAAATTGATAATTAAAATAGATTTATCTTATTGTTTTTAAATCATTTAATTTTAATAAAAGCCATTATTATTGCAACTATAATTTTATTTATATTTTAGTAACAACTTGAGTTTGTTTATTAAACTATAGTATAATTTACTGTAAATCAATGTTATTTACGATTTTTAAGCGTTAACGACGGTAGCGGCATCCTTTTTTTACGCCGAATCTCCCCCTTTGGGGGTCGGGGGGATAGACAAATAAAAAAAGATACAGCCCTACCTTTGTCAGGATAAACTCCCGGCGTGTTAAAACGCCCTAATCATTACGAAAACAATATTTATTAATCGAACTCAGGTTAACGCTTTTTAAATAGATAATTTTAGTAAATAAATAAACAAAATTTACTTTCATTAAAGTTACTTTGTTCTTTCATTACTTTTAAATAATTTAATTACAATTTTTTAGAGCAAAAAGAAACTTTTTGATGAAAATAAAGTTTGCAAATTGTTGGTTGTTTTTTTGGATTTTAGCTTTTAGTTTTTCGGCAAATAGTCAGCCGTTTAACGATTTGCGATTTAAGCATATTAACAGCGAGATGGGATTGGGTGATACCCAAATTACCACTATTTATAGAGATAGCCAGGGGCTTTTATGGGTAGGCACAGAAAGCGGTTTGTGGTACTACAACGGTTTAGAAATGATTAATGTACCATCTGGAAGCCAAAATGGCAAATTGGATGGAAAATATATCACGCAAATTGTTGAAGACAAAAACGCCGACTTGTTTATTGGCACCCAAGAGGGTTTAAACCGTTTAGTTCGCAAAACTTTTACCATTCAAAAATTACGAGTATTAAAAGATGAAAACCACCCCGGTTATAATAAAAACTACATACAACCTTTTTATATTGATGAAGATAGGCAACTTTGGATTTATACAGGTTTTAACCATTCTACCCTCTACAAATTAAACCTAAACACCAAAACTATACAACCTTTTTTAGATAATGTTAACGGTGTAAGAGCTGTTTTCCCAAATGTTTTTCATAAAAAATTACAATCTTTTTGGTATGTAGAACAAACGGGAGCTTATCTAGTAAATCAAACAAATGGAAAAGCCAATAACCGTAAAACTTTTTTTTGTGATAAACCTAAATTTGAAGTTAACGAAGTAATTATTGTAGGCAATAATACTTGGTTGGCTACTAAACAGGGTCTTGTTTTATTAAATAAAAATAATGGGGCATACAAAATGTTTTTCCCCAGTACAAACCACAAAGAAATTACCAGCTTTGGGATAGGGGAAAATAAAAAATTATATTGCGGC
Source organism: Sphingobacteriales bacterium (assembly GCA_004294495.1). Lineage (GTDB taxonomy): Bacteria > Bacteroidota > Bacteroidia > Sphingobacteriales > Sphingobacteriaceae > Pseudopedobacter. The sequence goes on along the minus strand of REAS01000062.1, from coordinate 12,237 downwards.
ACCGTTAATGGCGGTTTGTATATTTTCGATATCAAATTACAGCGTTTTGTAAAAAACATTAAACATATTGAAAACGACCTATTAAGTTTACCATTGGGCGTAATTAACAAAATATATATTGATGATAAGCAGTTTTTATATATTGGTGTTGCCAATGAAGGTGTTAGCATTGCAAACTTAAATAATCAAAAACTTAATGTATTTATTCCCAATTTAAATTTACCCCAACTAGGTAACTTGCAATACCAATGTTTTCTTTTGCATAACAATTTTATGTACGTTGGCACTAACCTCGCAGGGCTTTTGGTGTTAAACAAACAGGGTGTAATTGTAAAAAAAATATTATTGCCAAATGGTAAAATACCCAACGTAAAAAAAATAATTTTTGCCAAAAAACTTATTTTTGTTGCTACAACAACAGGTTTATATTACCTAAATAACAATAAATTAATTGCAACTAAAAATGATAATAAAGCATTTACTTATGAATGTAACGATTTAAATTTGTTACCCAACGGCAGGTTTTTTTGTGCTACAACTAAAGGCTTGTTTGAAATTGTAAAAAAAACTATTGGGTTTAATTTAGTATCTATTGATAGTACAAATAATTTAGAATGGATAGTATATAAAAAAATTATAGCACTAAAAGGTAATCAAATTGTATTACATGCAATGTATTCTTATTTTTTTAAAATAGATTTCAGTACTCAAGTCCAAAAATTAGGTAAATTTTTCCCCTTCGAAGCAGAAGTTAATAATTACAGCTACTTAAATAGGGGTAATTTATTAGTTTGCGGTAGCAATGGTTTAAACATTTTTAATATTGCAACTCAAAAATTTAAATCCATAACCTTTTTTAACGGCACAACCTGCTTTGCAACGTTACCATTAAAAAACAAAAAAAAATTAGTTTTAACAGAAAAAGGTGCTTATAAAATTTGCTTTTCAGATTTAAAACCTAATAAAATAGTTGAAGAAAACTGGTTTGGGTTAAAAAAATTTACGGACGCAAAACCTGTTTTTTGGCTTAATAAATGGTGGATAGGTGCAGTTGGAGGATTATATGTTTATGACGACAATATAATAACCAAAGACATTTTTTTTCTGAAAATAAATGCAATAACCATAAACAACAAAAAAAGTTTTTCAAAACCCATAAATAATCGTATTACTTTACCTCCATTATGCAAACAATTTAGTATTGATTTTTCGTTATTAAATTATGATTTAAGCAAACAATACTATTTACGTTACAAAATAAACAATTTAGATTCCTTTACCTCGGTAAAGCAAAACTTTACAGTACTTAGATATAATGGTTTTGCGCCAGGTAACTATCAATTGGTTGTACAAGTATTAAACCAGCAAAATAAAGTTATTAAACAACAAATATACTGTATAACACAACAAGCAGCCTGGTTTGAGCAATTATGGGCTAAACTAATATTTGTTTTTTTTGTGTTAATTTTAGTTTTTTGGGCCTCTTTTATTAGAATTGGTTTTATAAAGAAAAAAATTCAACAAAAAGTAAGTAACGAAAAAAAATTGCAGCAAGCGCAAAACCAAACTTTTCGGGCTCAAATGAATCCCCATTTTATTTTTAATACTTTAAACTCCATAAATACTTTTATAATTAATAACGAAAAAGATAAAGCCAGCGATTACCTTTTACAGTTTAGCAAACTTGTGCGTTTTACGTTGGAAAATAGTATTAGCGAATTGGTGGTTTTAAGCAAAGATATTGAAGCGTTGAAACTTTATTTACAATTAGAGTGCGTACGTTTAAATTATAAATTTACTTTTAATATAAATTTAGAGCAAGCCATAGACGCTAATGATTTTTATATACCGCCTATGTTAATACAGCCATTTGTAGAAAATGCTATCTGGCATGGCATTGCGCCATCGTTAAAAAAAGGATATATAAATATTGATATTGGCATACAAAGTATTGATAGTTGGTTTATTACAATTACAGATAATGGCATAGGTTACAACATATCAAAAAATAGCAAAGAAGATAATTCTAACAAACAAAGTTTAGGTATAGAAATTACTCGACAAAGAATTTTAGTATTAAACAAAAAAAACAGCGTAATAATTAAAGAAATTTTAAATACTAGCAACGAGGTTATTGGCACTCAAGTAACTATAATAATGTATTATTCTTATTAATTTATTTATAAAATGGAAACTTTAAAAGCAATAATTGTTGACGATGAAGAACACTGCACATTATCTTTAACTATTAATTTAAAACGACATTGTCCGCAAGTGCAAATTATTGGTACAGCTAATAATGGCCAGCAGGCTTTAGAAATATTATCGTATTTAAAACCACAAATAATTTTTTTGGATATTAATATGCCTCATATTAATGGTTTACAATTAGCGCAAAAACTGCACAAAAGCAATTATAAAATCATATTTACTACTGCATATCACCAACATGCTATTGCGGCAATTAAACTAAGCGCAATAGATTATTTATTAAAACCAATTGATCCTTTGGAGCTTAAGGAAACAATTGATAAAATTTTAAATAACAATTTTGAGGCAACCACTTCCAAACAACTCCAAGAATTTGAAGGCAATAAAACCCAAAAAATTACCAATACCGTTGCAATTAGCACTTTTAAGGGATTAATTTTCTTAAAATTAAATGAAATTCTTTATTTTGAAGCAGACGGTTGTTATACCAATATAATAATGCTTAACGCACAAAAACACCTAGTATCTAAAACCCTACTAAGTTTTAATTATTTATTAGATAATGATTTTAGTTTTTTTAGACCCCATAAAACGTACATAATTAATATACAATACATTAAAGAATATATTAGGGGCGAAGGGGGAGACATAATTATGGATAACGGTCACTCAATAAGTTTAAGTAGAAATAAAAAACAACAGTTTTTAAATTTATTTTATAAATAGTAAGAGCTAATAAAAGTTTTTTCGTTACCTCCAAATTTCGCTAAACCGTTTTTTACCCAAAACAAAATAATCCCAAACTACGCTGCCACCGTAGCGACCTACTGTATTAGCTTGTTTAATAATATGGCGGTTATATTTTATTTGGCCATAAAAAAAGGCTTTAATAACATGGCGGTGGGCTTTACTTACCGCAAATGCATTTTGTTTTTTACCTTCAAACAAAAACTTTATTAAGGCTAAAAAATCTAAAAAAAAGCGCACAATAATTAAAATATTGGCTTGGGTAGGAGGGATGTTTTTTTTGATTAAATAATGGTTGTTTCTAAAATTTAAATAGGTTTTAAACGGACTTTCAACACTTAATGTACCGCCACCCACGTGGTAAATGGTGCTTTGGCCGCAATACATAACACGGTAACCTAGGTTTTTTGCTCGCCAACATAAATCAATTTCTTCCATGTGGGCAAAAAATGCTTCATCTAATCCTTTTAGTTTTTGCCAAACTGCAGCTTTAATAAATAAAGCGCAACCCGCAGCCCAAAAAATTTCTTTATTAGTATCGTACTGTCCTTTATCTTCTTCAACAAAATCAAACAAACGGCCACGACAAAAAGGGTAGGCTAAGCTATCTATAAAACAACCCGCTGCACCTGCATACTCAAAATGAGTTTTGCGATAATATGCTTTTATTTTGGGTTGGGCAATGGCAATTTTTGGGTCGTTTTCCATTAAATTAATAACAGGCAAAATCCAGTCGGGTGTAACCTCAACATCCGAGTTCAGAAGTATAAAATAATCGGCATTAACTTGGTTTAAAACTTTGTTATAACCTTCGGCAAAGCCAAAATTTTTTTCGTTTTTAATAATTTTAACTAAAGGGAAAAACTCGGTTAAAAAATCTACCGATTCGTCGGTAGAATCGTTATCGCCCACAATAATTTGTAGGTTAGGGTAGTTGCTGTTAAAAACAGAAGGTAAAAATTGCTGTAAATGCGTTTTACCATTCCAGTTTAAAATTACAATGGCAACAGATGGGTAACTTATTAACACTATTGAATTTTGTTTTTTCAAAATTATAATAATAATTAGAAAATGCGTCTGTAATATCTTAATTTCAAAATTTAAAATCAATTTATTAATTCCTATGCCGTTACCCATTTTTCCTTTATTTCATTTGCCAAACTTATACTACTTTAAGCAACTTTTGCCTTATAAGAACCAACAAGTTTTGATAGAAAAACAAGAACATTTTCCTAAACAAACGTTTAGAAATAGGGCGCAAATTTGTAGTCCTAATGGAAGTTTAAATTTATCGGTTCCTATTAAAAGAGGTAACGGCAATCACACTGTGTATAAAGATATTACAATTTGTAGCGATACCAATTGGCAACATATTCATTGGAAAACCATTGAAGCCTGTTACCGAAACTCGGCTTATTTTGAGTTTTATGAAGATGATTTTGCGCCTTTTTATCAAAAAAAATATAATTTTTTGTTTGATTATAACCTCGAACTTTTTAACATGATACTTAAAAATTTAAAATTCAAATTGGAGCTTTCGTTTACTAGCGAGTATCACATTAATTACCAAGAACCCGATTTTAGAAACGAAATAAATTTAAAAAATATTCAAAATTATAGTGCAAAGCCATATTATCAGGTTTTTGAAGATAGGGGAGGCTTTAATGGTAATTTAAGTATAATAGATTTATTGTTTAACCAAGGTCCACAAGCACTTAGTTTTTTATAATAATGGATATTTTTAAACCTATAAAATTTAACAATAACACTAAAAAAAGCAAAGTTAACGCTGGTGAAATTCCTGGAAGTTACCAAGTTTTAGAAAATAGTTTACCCACTAAATTGTTTGTTTATGCTTACAGCGAAAATTATTTACAAGAACTAGAAACCCATGATATTGATAAAGCTTTTGAGTTTATTGAGGGTCAAAATAAACATACTATTTGGCTTGATGTTAAAGGTTTAGGTAGCCAAATGGTGATAGATACTATCCAAAAAAAACTTAATATTAATATTTTAACAATGGAAGATATTGTTAAAACACACCAACGCCCAAAATTTGAAGAATACGAAAACTATATTTTTGTTACCAGCCGAATGTTAGAACTCGGCAAAAGCTTACAACTTAATAATGAGCAACTTTCTTTTTTATTGTTTGAAAATTTAATTTTAAGCTTTCAGGAAGATTACGATGATGTTTTAGAACCAATACGTACAAGGCTACGTAAAAATGTGAAAGGTAACATGCGAAATTTAGGGCCTTCATATCTTCTTTATGCTTTAATGGATACCGTTATAGACCATTACTTTACTATTATTAATCGCTTGGGAGATGAGTTGGAGATTGTTGAAGAACACCTATACCAAAAAGCGCACAAATATTTAATGTATCGGATACAAGCTGTAAAAAAATTAATGATTAGTATGCGCAGGGCTGCTTGGCCCGAGCGAGATAAAATAAACGATATTTTACGTACTACTAATCCATTAATTAACACCGAAACAAAGGTTTTTTTTAGAGATGCTTATGATCATTCTATCCAAATTATTGATTTAATAGAAAGTTATAAAGAAATATCAACCAGTTTGTTGGATTTGTACCTATCAATGATTAGTAATAAAATGAACGAAATAATGAAGTTTTTAACTATTGTTTCGGTGATTTTTATGCCGCTAACGTTTATTGCTGGTATTTACGGAATGAATTTTGCAAACCAAGACCCTGTATCAGGTAAAAACTTGCCACTTAATATGCCCGAACTTTATTGGCCTAACGGTTATGTTTTTGCATTGGCTTTAATGCTTTTAATAACTTTTTTTCAAGTTTGGTATTTTGCTAAAAAGGGTTGGTTTAAAAACTAATATTTACTTGGGTTGATTGTTATTTATATTGTAATTTACTGTTTATCAGTATTGTATGCTGTTTTGCGTTAACGATCGCAGCGGCATCCTTTTTTTAACGCCAAATCTCCCCCTTCGGGGGACGGGGGGATAGAAAGATAAAAAAAGATATAGCAAAGAGCGTGTTAAAACGCCCTAATCATTACGAAAACAATATTTATTAATCGAACTCAAGTACTACATTAAAACATTGTTTCCTCAGATTATCAAACTACCAATCTCCGTTAAAACCAACAGGCAAACGCATATAAATTCCTTTTTGGGTACTTGCTTGTTTTAATTTTTGGTAATAATTGTAAGTATCACCCATTTCGGTTTTTATTATAGATTGTTTGATTTTATCGCCCGATTTTTCTAAGAAACTAAAAAAGCCTGTTTTTTGTTCGGGGTAAGCAACCAAACGGTAATCTTTAAGATTTGCTTTTTTTGCTGCAACAGCAATCGCATCATTTAAGTGGCCCAATTTATCCACCAATTTTAATTTTAAAGCTTGAGTACCTGTCCACACTCGGCCTTGCCCAATGCTATCCACTGCGGCTTGTGGTATTTTTCGGCCTTGCGAAACGCGTAAAGTAAAATCGCTATAAACACGGTTAACTTCTTTTTGTAATATCATTTTTTCGGCATCGGTTAAAGGCCTAGTGACATCGCCTAAATCGGCAAAGTTTCCTGTTTTTACACCATCAAAAGTGATACCTAATTTGTTGTTTAACAAGCCTTTTAAATTTGGTATTATAGCAAAAACGCCAATAGAGCCTGTAATCGTATTTGGTTCGGCAATAATGCTATCGGCCGCACAAGCAATATAATATCCGCCCGATGCTGCATAATCTCCCATAGAAACTATAATTGGTTTAGCCTGTTTAGTTAACAAAACTTCTCGCCAAATAACATCCGATGCTAACGAACTGCCACCTGGGCTGTTTACTCTTAAAACCACTGCTTTAACTTTCTCATCTAACCTAGCTTTGCGTAATGATCTAGATATTCCCTCGGAACCGATAGCACTTTCATCACCTTCACCACCATTAATTTCGCCATTTGCATAAATTACAGCTATTTTATTTACAGATTCTTCTTCGTCAGTAGTAATAGAGCTAGCATAATCAGTAACGTTTACAGTAGTTAAATTTTTCTTTTTATCTATTTTACATTTGGCTTTAAGTTCGTCTAAAACTTCATCTTTATACCTTAAACCATCAATAAATTTAAGTTTTAGTGCATCTTGTGGAGTGCGTATTTTTAAATTATTAGCAATAGATTTTACGGTATCAACATTTAAGTTTCTACTTTGGGCAATTTTGTCAACAAAGTTTGTGTATAGCGAGTTTAGCAACGAATTCATTTGCAGTTTATTGGCATCGCTCATTTTATTTAAAATAAAAGGTTCGACTGCGCTTTTATAGGTACCTACTTTTATAATTTGGGCTTCTACTTCTAATTTATCTAGTGCACCTTTAAAAAACATATTTTGGTTACTAAAGCCTTTTAGTTCAAGAATTCCTTGTGGGTTTACATATATTTTATTGGCTACCGATGCTAAATAATATGCTTTTTGAGTATAAACCTCGCTGTAAGCAATTATAAATTTCCCCGATTTTTTAAAGTTAATTAAAGCATTTCTAATTTCTTCGGTGGTGGCCATACCTGCCATTAAATAGGTAGCATCTAGGTATATACCAGTAATTTTATCATCGGTAGCGGCGTGATTTATACTTTTTAAAATATCATTTAACCCTATTGTTTTTTGCGATTTAAAAGGTCCAAAATCTAAATCTTCCAAAGGGTTATCTTCGGTACGTTCTACAATTGGGTAATCTAGGTTAATATGTAAAATTGTGTTTTCGTCAACTTCTACAGTTTCCTTACTGCTATTAACTACACCAAAAATAATGGCCGAAAATATAACTATAAAAACTATAATTGATAAAAAAACGCCTAACATTGAAGCGAAAACAAATTTGAAAAATTGTTTCATAAAATATTTAAATTGTAAATGTTTGTACAAATATAATCTTTAGAGCTACATTTAAAATCTTTGTTACTTAATTATGGAAAATGTTTATTTGCTTATTGGTGGTAATTTAGGAAACCGAGAAAGCAATATGCAAAAAGCGCTTAATTTGATAAGTGTTAGTATCGGAAATGTTATTAAAAAATCAAGTATTTACCAAACTGCTGCATGGGGAAATACCAATCAACCCAAATTTTTAAATCAGGTTTTAGTTTGCGAAACAGCATTAACTCCACAACAAGTTTTAGCACAAATACATATTATAGAAACTATTTTTAAACGCATAAAACTCGAAAAATGGGGCTCTCGTACAATGGATGTTGATATTCTATTTTACAACGATTGCATAATTGATACTCCAAATTTAAAAATACCTCATCCTTTAATAACCGAAAGACGTTTTGTAATGGTACCATTATATGAAGTTGCACCCCAATTAATTCATCCTATTTTAAAAACTAGTATCACTCATTTATATAATAATTGTAATGATAAATTGGAAGTTTTTAAAATAGGAAATGAACTTTAATTAAAGTTGATGATTTTAATTTTCTGATTGCATGTGTACTTAGATGTCAATTTTTCATTTCTTGTATCCCAACATAATAATCTTCTTTAATTTTTATCTTAGCAATTCCTTTTTTTAGTTGCAAAGTTTTGATTTGAGTTGTGGGATAAATTTTTTCAAGCCTTTCATTAATAAGAATTTCTATGGGCATATTAAAATTATCAACATCGGCTTTCCAATGATAAAATAACGTATTGTTTTTGATTTTATAAACAAAAACGGGTATGTTTTTATGGCGCAAATATTGGTCGAAAATGGGTGTAAAATTTTCCTTGGAAACCGTATTTATATAGTTTTCAATTTGTTGAGTAGTTACAGTTTGCTTGGCAAATTGTGTGTTTAAACCCTTTAAAATTGTTCGCCATATTTTATCGTTATTTATAATTGTGCGTAATGTATGCAACATATTTTCACCTTTGTAATACATATCGCCCGAGCCTTGGTTATTTACGCCATAACTGCCAATTATAGGTTTGTCGTTTACTACATTCTTGCGTAAACCAATTACATACGCTTTTCCGGCAGCTTTACCGTACCAATATTCGGTAAACAAAGCTTCGCTATAATTGGTAAAGCTTTCGTGAATCCACATATCGGCTATATCTTTTGCGGTAATGTTGTTGCCAAACCACTCGTGTCCGCTTTCGTGAACCACCATAAAATCCCATTTTAAACCCCAACTAGTACCCGATAAATCTTTACCAGCATAACCGTTTTGGTAATTGTTACCATAAGAAATACAGCTTTGGTGTTCCATACCTAAAAAAGGAGTTTCAACAATTTTATAGCCATCTGTATAAAAAGGATATGGGCCAAACCAATATTCGAAAGCGGTAAGCATTTGTTTCACATTTTTGGTAAGATGGTTTCTTGCTTCATCAACATTTTCGGGCAATACGTATAAATCCACGCTAAGTGCCCCATTTTTACTTTTATAGCTTTCGCTGATTTTAGAGTAATTGGCAATGTTTAAGGCCACGCCATAATTATTAATAGGGTTAGCAACAAACCAATTGTATTGGGTATAATTATTGGGTAAAGCTGTACTATTTTCGAGTTTTCCATTGCTAATTCCCATTAAGGCATTGGGTACTATTAAGCTAATGCGCATACTATCTACCTCGTCGGCTTGTTGGTCTTTATTTGGCCACCAACTACTTGCACCTAAACCTTGGCAAGCTGTAGCAACCCAAGGTTGCCCGTTATTGTGCGTGGCAAAAACAAAGCCACCATCCCAAGGGGCGTTTTTGGCTGTTTTTGGGTAACCCGAATAATATACTGTAAATTGATGTTTATTTTTGGCTTTTATGCTATCGGGAAAGGTAATAAATACGGCATTAAACTCCCGCTTAAACGGGATTTCTGAGAGATTATAAATTATTTTTTTTATTTGTAAATTGGCAAATAAATCAATCTGAATGGTTTTAAAATTGGTTGTTGCAGTAAAATTAAACTGATTATTGCCAGAAATAAATTTTTTATCAATATCTACTTTTACGGTTAAATGGTAAAAGTTAATATCGTAACAGGTTCTTAAAGGGCTGGTTAAGCTTCCACGTAGGCTATCTGCTTTTGTAAATGGCTGGGCGAGGGATGAATTAGTAATTATAAAAAGCATGAATAAGAAGATGCTTTTCATGATTAGATAAAATAAATGTTTGTACATTTTTTTTTAGAGTTTTAAACGAATATAAAGAAACCAATATTTAAACAGAGTGTAAATTTTGACTTTTTAGAATCATTTAAATTTTTAAATTATTTTGTAAATATTTTACACATAAAAAATCAATCTCCTGTGCAACCTTTTTACCTAAAACTTCATCTACCTAATACAAAACATAAATGAAGCTAAGCAAAACACATACGCTAACCCAAATACTTGAAGGCTGCAAAGCCAACAATAGGCAAATGCAAGAAATGCTATACCAGCAAACCGCTGCTAAAATGATGGCAATTTGTATGCGCTACGCAAAAGATAAAATGGAAGCAGAGGATGTTTTGCAAATTGGGTTTATAAAAATTTTTAAAGAAATAGAAACCTACCGTGGCGAAGGTAATTTTGAAGGTTGGATGCGAAAAATTATGGTAAACACAGCTTTAGAAAGTTACCGAAAAAATTTACGCTTTTTAAATATTGTACCTATTGATGATGCTTTTGAACAGCCTGTAACGGGTTTTAATTTTAGCAATTTAGGGATGCAAGATTTATTGAAATTGATACAAAAACTAGCCGACGGTTACCGTATAGTGTTTAATATGTACATTATAGAGGGTTACAGCCACAAAGAAATTGCTGCTGCTTTAGGCATTAGCGAAAGCACAAGCAAGTCTCAACTATCAAGGGCGAGAGCAATATTGCAACAAGAAATTTTTAAAATGGAGAGCTTTGGTTATGCAACACAAACAAGATAACGAATGGGATAATTTGTTTAGAAACAAGTTTGATATTGCCGAAATTACACCATCGGCAAATATATGGGCAAATATTGAAGCAGAATTAGCACCTAAAAAAAGAAGGTTGATACCTATTTATTGGTGGGCAGCTGCAAGCGTAGTGGTGGTTTGTACAACTTTGCTTGTTTTTGTAAAAACAGATAAATCAAATATTAATGAGATTAAAAATATGGCCACTGTTTCTTTTAAAAATAAGCCAGTAAAATCATCCAATAAAACGGATGCCCATATTGCTTTAAAATCCGATAATAAAAAACAAGCAGCTGATTTAGTGGCATCAACCAAAAAATTAAAAGAAAATCCTAAAATAATTATTAAAAATATAGCCGATAAAATAGAGGAAGAGAAAGAAGCCTTAAATCCAAACCTACAAATCAATTATAAATCAACAAAACAAGTTGAAATAAAGGTTATCGATACTATTTTAATTGCAAATGTTTTACCTCAAAAAAATGCCGTTGTAGTAGTTGAAACAGATACCACAAGCATAACTAAAAACACACTTGTACAGACTAACAATACACCAAAAAAGGGTATTAAAAACGTTGGCGATTTAGTAAATTTTTTAGTGAGCAAAATAGACAAACGAGAAAAAAAACTCGTAAAATTTAATACCGATGAAGAGGGTAACTCATCTATTACTGCCATTAATATTGGTTTTATACAATTAAATTCTAAAAAATCGTACAACAATTAAAATATATAAAATGAAAATTTTTAAATTTAAAACAGCGGTAATCACCACATTTATTGTATTGGCAGCATTTTATGCAAAAGCACAAAAACAAGATAGCGTAATAAGAAAAAAAAGTAGTATTAGTATTACTTTGGGTGGTGGTAAATTAATTAAAATAACTAAAAGCGAAAACGTAACCAAAGCAGATAGCACTATTTCTGAGGCTAAAAAAAAATCGTTAAAAAAATGCTATAGCAAAGATAGTGTTGGTTTTTTTAGCGGCCGTTTTTTTGATCGCTACTTTTTTTACAGCTGTTTTTTTAGGTTCAGCCACTTTTTTTGCTACTGCCTTCTTAGGCGCTGCTGCCTTCTTTGCAGCCGTTTTTTTTGGAGCAGTGCTTTTCTTTGCTGCTGCTTTTTTTGCGATTTTTTTCGCTGGTGTTATTGCCATTTAGATTCTACAAGTAAATTTGAAACAAATCTAAGCATTTTTCATTGGCACACCAACCCTTAAATATTGGAGAATATTCTGTTTATCTTCAAGAGACAAACTCGAGCAACGACGCCCTAAAACTCATGTTTGGCAACGATAATTTGCCAGAAGGAGCGGTAGTTTACACCGATTTTCAAACAAATGGTAGGGGGCAGCAAAATAATTCTTGGGAG
>REAS01000107.1 GCA_004294495.1 Sphingobacteriales bacterium | reverse complement strand
ATTCTTTAATATAATGAATATCAGTCTTTTAACCTAATTTTTTGTTGCTTATTTTATTGATTTTCAATCAAATATATTTTTTGTCATGTACTAAACTATACAAAGCAAATTTTAATAATCGAAATAAAATTAATAGGCAATAACCTGTTGTGGTAACTCTTGGTGGTTGCGCCACTCGTACAATTGGTTGCGTAGTTGCGGCTCGAAACCAGCTTCTTTTATAGCTTCTTGAATACCGTTCGATGTAAACCTGTGTGGCGCACCAGCAGCACTAACCACATTTTCTTCAATCATAATCGAACCAAAATCGTTTGCGCCAGCCTGTAAACACAGTTGTGCAACTTGCTTGCCAACCGTTAACCACGATGCTTGTATATTTTTAATATTTGGCAACATAATACGGCTTAGGGCAATCATTCTAATATATTCGTCGCCAGTTACGTTGTTGGTAATGCCTCTAATTTTTTTTAATAAAGTGCCATCATCCTGAAAAGGCCAAGGAATAAAAGCTTTAAAGCCGTGGTTGCCTTCGGGTTTTTCGGCTTGTACCTCTCGTATCCAAATTAAATGTTCGAAACGTTCTTCAATAGTTTCTATATGGCCAAACATCATAGTTGCCGATGTAGAAATGTTTAATTTATGGCAAGCTCGCATTACATCTAACCACTCTTGTCCACCACATTTACCTTTCGATATTAGCCTACGTACACGGTCGTTTAAAATTTCAGCGCCTGCACCAGGTAAACTATCAAGGCCGGCTGCTTGTAATTCTTTTAAGGCTTCGTAATGGCTAATGCCCTCAAGCTTACATATATGCGCAACCTCGGGCGGACCTAAGCTGTGTAAGCGTATTTGTGGGTAAAGTTGTTTTAGTTGTTTAAATAAATCCACGTAAAACTGCAAGCCTAAATCGGGGTGATGGCCGCCTTGTAATAACAATTGGTCGCCGCCTAATTGTATGGTTTCTTCTATTTTTTGTTTGTAAGTTTCAATATCGGTAATGTAAGCTTCGGCGTGGCCGGGTCGCCTAAAAAAATTACAAAATTTACAATTAGCAATACAAACATTGGTGGTGTTTACATTACGGTCTATTTGCCAAGTAACTTTGCCATGTGGTACTTGCTTTATTCTTAGCTGGTTGGCTACATACATTAGCTCGGGCGTGGTGGCATTATGGTATAAAAACACCCCTTCTTGTTGGGTTAAAAACTCGAAGTTTTGCGCTCTAGATAAAATTTCTTGACTATTCATTTCCATTAATTACGTATCAAAACTACGTATAATGCGGGTAAATGTTTGATGGTTTTTAATTTTTGATTTTTGGGGTTGATTTTGTGGGTTTGTATTTGATAAATTATTGAGCATAAATGGTTTAAAATAAAAATAAAGCCGTAGCATTAGATACTACGGCTAAATATAAAAATTTTTAATTAAAACGTGTAAGCCAGATTTAAACCCCAACCACTTAATTTGTATCTACCTGAATTGGCTCTTGGTCCAATATTTACAAGCGTACCGTCAGTATTCCTAAATATTTCGTCTCTAAAATAAACGCCTCTTATATTTTGTACTTGGTTTTGTAATGATAATTCGAGTAAATGCTTAGTTATTTTACTAGCCACAAACTGGTATCCAATATGATAACCAAAATTTACACCCTGAGATGTTGTGCTAAAAGGTAAAGCATAACCAACATTACCTTGTATAAAAAGTGTGTTTAAGGTATTTTTAAAATAATTTATTCTAAAATGCAAACTTAAAGGTATGGTTTCAATATTATCAGTACCACTTGTATTTTGACTATTAAAACCCAAACTACTACCTAAATAATATCTACCACCAAAATTACGCCCGTAACTTAAATTAGAATGAAAACCTACACCTTGTAATATATTTACTTCTGTTGCAAACAAATCTCCGTAAAAATTATCACGAGAATCTTTGTAAAACGATGTTCCATTTAAACCTTTAATTGTGGGTCCAACTTCTGCTTTTAAAACCCACTTTTTTGATTTATCGTTACTGGTATTCTGCGCATTTGAAACTATTGCTACACAAGATAGAAATGCAGTTATTATTAATTTGTACTTCATAATTATTTTCAAAATATAAAACCACCTGTTAAAAATAAATTAGATGTTTTATTGCTAGGGATAACAAAATTAATGTTGTTTCTAAAGTTAAAATTTGATGAAGCCCTATCCCAATTTATATAACTATAAGCTAAACCCAATCTGTAACCAACTTGCTTATCAGTTTTTAAAATAAAGGTTATTTCGGGTTGTAAAACTGCATGAAAATTACTTTTAGATATTCTAATTTCTTCGGAAGGATTTTGATTATTATTAAAATTTGTAAACATGCCTTTTCCATATAGTTTTTGAAAATTAATCCCCAACCCAAATGTTAAAAAATTATGCTCATCAGCATTAATACTAACTTTGTATAATGGTTTTAATTGAAGAGCAAATGCACTATTTTGCGCTTCAAATTGTGCTGAAGCATTTATTAAATCAGTTTTATTATAAAATTTATTACGTACGGTACTTCTTACTAAGTAATCCAAACCAATTTCGGTATAAAAATTTTCTGCAAAATTTATGGAGTAGCCCGCATTGAAAAACAAACCAGCGGTGGTATTATTGGGGTCGTTATTAGACTGGCTAGCTGTATAGGCTAAATACTCTAAAAAAGGAACTTTTATGTTGGTGTAAAAATAGTTTTGAGCAAAAGCGGTACTATTAATAGTAAGTGATAAATAGAATGTAAAAAGAAGGTATTTTAAAAACGTCATAAGAAATATTAAATTACTATGCCTAAAAATTAGGCATAGTAAATAAGTCTATTAGAATAAGATGCCTATCCCTAATGAAAATGATTGTAACGATAATTTTTGATTAGAAGAATCGCTTATACGATAATCTTGGTACTTGTAAGAAATTTCTGGCGTTAAAGCAGTTTTTCTACCTAATTTTAAATTGTAACCTAAACCAGTTTCATACATTAAACCACCCTTATAAGAGCTGTCAAATAACATATTATACCCAATGTTACCAAACAGAAACGGTGTTTTTATTTCATCTTTAAAATAATAATGAACGTTAGCAAAAACGGGATATAAAGTAAGTGTAGGATTAATGTAAGAATTTGCGCTAATACCTAAACCTATAGCCCATTTAGAGTTTATGTGCAAACCGTTTATAGTTGTAATTTCTGTTCCGTTTCCCAATTTACTTAGTTGTGAATTGCCAACTGGTTCTGTTTTTAGGCGTAATAAAACGCCTAATTTAGTTTTATTAAAAAAACCTTCATGGGGTGAATTTTGTGCATAACTTAAAGCACAAGTAATTGTTAATAATAGTATTATAGTAAAACGCATAAGTGTGAATTTATTGAGTAACAATTCTAACACCTCTCCATTCTGACCCATATTTTGCTAGACCAAAGACAGATGCTCTGTTTAAAGTAAATTTTAAAGGAGCATATCCAAGTTTTATATCACTGAAATCGCTACTTAATTTAATACCTACAGCCCAATCTAATCTTTTGGAAGCACTTGATTGGTTGTAAACAATTATTTCGTCTCTTTCTTGAATAATCGAAATACTTTTTTTAGTGAAATCGTTCCACACTTTAAAAGCATAATTTACATCCTGCTGTTTAGGATATAATCCAAACGCTGGAAGCTTTGCCCATTCGTAAAGTTGTTTTATACTTTTTTGAAGTGTTTCTCCTTTCTCAAACTTATAATCGTAACCTAATAAATTTACTTCTACATACTGTTTAGTTATTTTGGGCAAATCTAAAGGGGTAAATTTTTGATATGCGTATGGAGTGTTTATAAGTGGTGCGCTTGGCAAATCCCCTACATAATATTCAAGTGCATCCCAACCCAATCTAATTTCACTTGCATTTGTACTCGACCAGCCTATCCAATTCTTTTTCTGCATAGTAACATTTACGCCTATTGCAGAGTAAACACCCCAGGTAGCATTATAAAAGTTTACCCTTACCCTGTTACTGGGGCCAAAACCTTGTGTATGTACTTCTTCTCTACCTCTTAGGCTTTGAAAAAGTTTACCGACCCAAGTTTTTGCACCAAATTGTACAGTAGGTATATTTTCGTAGATCCATTCATCATTGCCAGTACCCATAATTTTCTTGGATAGAGAATTTTTACTTAACTGTATTTTTGAATTTGCTTTTGATAAACTTAAATTTTGACTTTCCAATTCTGTATTTATCAAGTCATTTTTTGCTCTGTTATAAGTATCAAGTAATATTATTCCATCTTCAATTTTATAAAAGTCATCATTAGTGTTATTCCTATAAAATAAATGGTTTTTAAGATTCTGATTTTCAACAAAGGGGTTTTCCAAAAGTATAATATTTAACCTATCCAGTTTTTCAGGTTTTATAATGAAAGTACCGAAAGGGGTAATTTTATATATTACTCCAGCTACATTTATCTCTAGCTTATCGTTAATAACAGAAGCAAAAAAGGGGTCAGGCACTAAATCTTCAAAAGGTTTTATTTTTGTAGTGTCTTCTATAATTTCATTTGACTCAGTGCCCATAGGAGCAATCAGTCTTCTAGCATTTAGATTTTTTTGTTTCGTGTATAGTGATATAAATTTTGAATTATCAATTATGGTTTCTATTTTTTGTGGTAATTCAGATTCAGAAGTTACCGAAATTTGAGCCATCACATTTTCGAAATCATTTATGGTTCTAAAACTCAACATTCCTGTATTATATCCAAAGAAACAGGGTCAGGTATAATTTCATCTGTAACATTTTTTTTACAAGATGATGCAATGATTGTTAAAAACCCAATTAAAACTATTGCAGTTTTTGAGAGTTTGTGAGAATTTGTGAGAATTTGTGAGAGTTTTTTCATAATTATTTTAATTTAAGTTTATATTTGTTAAATCAGTACAAGAATAATATTATAAAAATCAAATAACAAAATATTTTTGAAATAAATAATGTGTTTAAACATCTATTATTCATAAGTTTAACTACCTAAAAGAATAAAATTATTATGAGAATCTTGGTATGCAATTAATTATGAGATTTTATATTATAGTTTTTGAGATTATGAATCAATGTCGTTTACTTAAGCAATATCTATATTCTTTTATACACCATATTGTACAATTTTTTAGGTTTGTGATTTCGAGGGTTTTTTCTGT
>REAS01000186.1 GCA_004294495.1 Sphingobacteriales bacterium | reverse complement strand
TATATACTACTTAAAAATACAACAAAAAGCGCATATAAAAAAATCATTTTTGATTAAAATATCGTGTACTTTTGCTTAAGTAAACGACATTGATTAATATTTGGTAATTAATTTAAAATTAGTTTTTTTTTAATTGAGCCAAAAAGTAAATTACCCAACGATTGAAAGCCCGATGCTTTAAAAGTAATGAAAATATCCTACCGCCCATACCAACTTAATTTAAAACACCCTTTTACCATTTCGGGCTTTAGCCGAACAGCTACTCCTATACTTTTGTTAGAAATAAATTACCAAAACTATATTGGTTATGGCGAAGCATCAATGGTACCTTACTTAGGAGAAAGTATAGAAACCGCCACTCTGTTTTTAAATAAAATAGATTTAAGCAATTTTAATTTCCCATTTAAAATGGATGAAATAATAAATTACTTAGATGGAATTTCGGTTGGATTACCCGCTATAAAAGCTGCAATAGACATTGCACTACATGATTTAACTGGTAAAATCACTCAACAACCTTGTTATAAAATTTTCGATGCTAACCCTGCACAAATGCCTTTTACAAGTTACACCTTAGGTATAGATGAGCCTGAAGTGATGCTAAAAAAAGCGAACGACGCTTTAGCATTAGGTTTTAAAATCTTGAAAATAAAACTAGGAAGCGCCAACGATAAACTGCTAATAAACACAGTACGCCAAATTACCAATTTACCACTTTATGTAGATGCTAACCAAGGTTGGCAAACCAAAGAAGAAGGTTTAGAAATGGTAAATTGGTTAGCAAACCAAGGAGTAGTTTTAGTAGAACAACCTATGCTAAAAACCAATACCGAAGGCAATAAATTTATAAGCCAACACAGCCCTATACCCATAATTGCCGATGAAGCTGTACAACGACTGCCCGATGTAGCAAAAGCTGCTGGTAATTATCACGGCATAAACATTAAATTAATGAAATCGGGCGGAATGTATGAAGCTAATTTAATGATAAAAAAAGCTCGCGAACTGGGTTTAAAAGTAATGATTGGCTGTATGAGCGAAACCAGCATTGCCACCTTAGCAGCAGCTGCATTAGCTCCTTTATGCGATTTCGTAGATTTAGACGGCCCTTTTTTAACCACCAACAACCCTTACCAAACCCCCAAATTTAAAAACGGTAAGTATGTTTTAAGTGAGGATGCCGGTTTGGGAATTTTAGAAATTTAAAATTTTACTTTAGTTCTACTTTTATACTTTAAGAATCTTCATTTTTATAATACCTTTCAATATCTTTTTTACGGGCTTTATGCCTTTTAATCATCTGATTATGCAATA
>REAS01000106.1 GCA_004294495.1 Sphingobacteriales bacterium | reverse complement strand
GCCTTGATTTTTTGTTTATTTTTCATCAAGGAAAAAGAAAATAAAAAAATGCCAAATATTTCAATAAAATTATTTATCCATACATTATGGCGAAGAGCCTAACAGTTCCTCATTTGCCAAATTATATAAGCCACAAATACACAAATCTGGGCGTATATTTCTAAAGAGCTATTAAAGTTAGCCTAAATTTTTTTACCTCAAATCAATTTATTTAAAATGGAGATTTTACTCCCCTTCTAAACTACAAGTTCCCAAAAGTTTCATATAATTAAAACCAAATCATTTGCCCCATTTACCCCTCCCAAACTTAATTTACAAAATAATACAACTGATTAAAATTATAGGTAACGCCTAAAACTAAACGGCCGGCAGGCATTGGGTGGTCATCTTTAGCGGCCCAAACATTGGTTTGTAATGCCATATTTAGGGTTATGTTTTTGATAAAAAAATCTACACCAAAGCCACCCATTAAGTTGTTCATTACATGTTCGCCAGTTTTTATGCCTTTGTATTTTTCGCCAGCCGAGTACTCGTAAGCAAACTGTGCCGATGGCACCATTTTGTAAGTATAGTTTAATTTTACGTTATAAAAAAAGTTTAAAAAACTGGTAGTACTGTTGGCTATGCTTTCTTGCTGGTTGTTTTGGCCATTTACTTTATAAGTTGCACTTAAACTTAAACCTACTTTTTTAAAGCCCATAAGGTAATTGGCGTAAATAAAGCCATCGGTACTGCCTGTACCCATTTGGTGTAATGTGCCAAATTTTATTCCTTCAAAATTTTCGCTATCGTTTTTTCCTGTTGGTAGTTTAATGCCTAAACCAACAATAAGGCGTTGGTTCACTATTGGTTTATCTAGCTTACGTAACAAGTGATAACCAGCAAATAGGTTTGCGTCCCCAATCCCCGTAAGGGTATTTAAGTTGCCATTATATTTTTCCGAATTGCTGTTGTAGGGTAAAATGGCATTTAACTCAATGCGCTTGCTTAAAAAATACCTAGCCCTAATTTCGGTGGCTCGGTAAATTTCGTAATCGCTAGGGTTACCATTATGTTTGGAAATAGGTGAGTTAGTTTGGTTATTATAATTGAATAATTGTGCACCTTCTGGAAAAAGCGAATGCTTTTGCCCATAATATCCGCCAAAAGAGCGGTAACGGTGCAATAAAGTAATGCTACTTTGGTTATCGTAAGGTGTAATGCCCATAAAGCAACCACAAATATCGCAAGCTTTTGCACCTAAATTAAGCATCATAAATAGTACAAAAACAAGCCATTTATAGTGGTGGAAGCTCGGCAAATTTAGGGTCGTGTATAAATTCATTATCGGTTAAGGTGTTTAAAAATGTAATAATTTTTTGTTGCTCGGTGGCTGATAGTGGGATGCCTAAAACACCATTTTGTTTTAATTTCGCATCTAAATTGATGTGGTTTTTTACGCCCGAATTATAGTGATTTAAAACTTGAGCCAATGTACTTAAACTACCATTGTGCATGTAAGGGCTAGTTAAGGCTACATTACGCAAAGTTGGCACACGAAAGGCTCCAAAATCGGCGGAAGCCAAAGTAATTATTTCTCTACCAGCATCTTTCGGGTTTAATTCTAATCCGTTCGATTTAAAACTGTTATCTGTAAAAAGTGGTTCTGTATGGCAGGAGCTACATTTTTGTTTAAAAAGTGCATAACCCGCTAATTCGTCGTTGGTAAATTCGCCACCATTTTGTTTGCGGCTATATTTGTCGTATTTAGAGTTTGCCGAAACCATCATCCCAGTAAATTGGGCAAGTGCTTTAAATATACGTTGACTATTTATTTCGCTACTGCCAAAAGCACTTATAAAAAGCTGTGGATATGAGGGCTTATTATTTAACGTTTTTACAACATTATCTAGCGTATTGGCCATTTCGCATGGATTTACAAAAGCGTTTAATGCCGATAGCTCAATATGGTGTACGCCACCATCCCACATAAAATTTTGTTGCCAAGCTAGGTTAAAAAGTGGTGGCGAATTGCGTGTACCAAAACAATTGTTTACACCATGGCTTACTTGATGATCTAAATTTGCAAATGCTGCAAATTGCTGATGACAACTACCACAATTGGTGCTATTGTCAATTGATAATGCGTTTTCGTAAAATAAACGATGCCCTAAATCAAACCCTGCATTGCTTACTGTATTATTAGTAAACTGGTAAACAGGTGTAGGGAAATTAGAAGGTACCACAAACCTAATGGCGGTTTGTGGTGCTTCATTATCGTTTTTTTTACAACCAACAGTAATTACTAACCAACAAGTTAGTAAGCTAATAACCATCAGTATGTTTTTCATATTAATTATGAATATGGTCTAATTTAAACATACCTGTTGCATAATTATTGGCAATAGTTACAGCATCCGAGCCACCGTGAAAACCACTTAAAGTAGCAAAGTTTATATTGGTAGTTCCTTTAAATAAGTATGCTGCATCAACCAGTAAATGTATTTCGGGCTGGCTGTTGCTACGCACCCTTAGGCCACCTGCGGTAAACGGAAGTGTAACTTTTCTAACTGTGTTGTTAGGTGCTTTTGCTCCGCCCACATGAAAAGCCAATTTGTTGTCTGCTTGGGTTGATTTTGAGGAACTACCTTCTAACATTACAAAAATATAGCCCGTATTCCAGCTCCAGTACATACCTTTTGCAGGGTCTAATGCACCAGTTTGTGCGCCCGCAAAATTACGTACCGAATCTACACCGATCACAAAATCCATACTTACATAATCGCCTGCAGGTACGTGTTCTATGGTTTGTAAAGTGGTTTTTTCGTCGGCAGCATCAATTAATAAATAACTTTCGGGTATTAGGTTTTTGCTACCATCGGCTTTGTTAAAAGTTATATTACTAATACGGTATTTAAAGGTGGTAATTTTAAAATCGTCGCCATTGGCATTGGTATAGGCACCTGTATTTAACTCTAGTTCTTGGTCGCCAACCTTGTTCTCAAACTCTAGGTTTACTTTGCCTTGGCCGGCAAGTGTTTCTTCGTTATTATTTTTTTTGCAAGATGCGATGATACATATAAGCGCAACACAAGTTAGGCTTTTAAAAATTGATATAGATTTCATGAAAATTAAATTATAGTTTAAAAAACAAGCTAGTGCAAAATTGCACTAACAATTATTACAGAAAAAATGTGGTTAAAAAAAAGGGATGTTTTTAAACTATGCCTGTGGCGGCTCAAAAATAAAATTGGATTTTTTGGGATAGGTAAATGTAGGGTTTTTAAAAACGAGGGAAATGTTTTTTACCAATGGAATGGTAATTACAAGTTTAGTAGTAATTAAAGCTTCGTATGAGTTGTTTTTTTTAAATTCAGCTTCGTTACATTTCTCCTTATTATTGGCTTGTTTAATTTTTTTCATTAAAAAACATTTGCCATTGCAATGCATTAAAGGTTTATTGCGGTTTTCGCAAAGCGATGTAGTAATGTATTTTTTGTTTAAATTGTATCCTGCATAAATAAAACATCTGCTAAAATTAAAGCTTAGCAGTGCAAATAATAAAAGTATAGCAGTAAACTTTTGCATGTAATATTGTGCAAATGTAAGGTTTATGGGTGTTGGATGCAAAAAAGAATTTTATTTACACACTTAATGAGAAGGTGTCAATTTTGTATATAGTGTGACTTTTTTTAGAGCTTGTTAAATTCCATTTCTGAAATTCCTGTTGTTTTAATAATTATTTCCATTGAAATGCCACTTTCTTTAAGGGCTTTTGCAATTTCTATTTTACCTTCCAATTTACCTTCCAATTTACCTTCCAATTTACCTTCGTCAAAAGCAGTATCAATAACACCTTTTAAGTCTCTGTAAGTTTTCAAACTATTTTGGTAACTGTCCATTTCTGTTTGGTCAAACTTGGCAAGTTCTGTTTTTTCAAAGGCTTGTGTAAACACTTCGTCTTTAAAAATTGTTGGAATAGTTTGAAAGTCTTCCAAATATTTTATAAAATAAAGCCATTGGTCTAAACGAGTTTTTAATTCAACTTCCGTTTTTAAAAAATTAGGCATTTCCAAATATATATAAGTAAGTTTTTTGTAAAAAACATTACCATTTTGGTTTTTTAATTTAATGGTATGAACCACTTCACTTTTATCTTGTTCGTGTTCATAGTCGTCAAAAGTAAAGTCTAAAATTCCAATACAATAAACTGCTTTTAAATTATAATTCCCTGCCTGGCCGGCAGGCAGGCACTCGCCTTTTTCAGCTTGTTCTTTTATAGGAAATGTTGAATAGTAAATGGTTCTTTCCTTAAAATAGTTTTGCTTAGCTTTTTGAAGTTCTACAATAAATTTTTCTCCATTTTCATTTTCACAATAAATATCATAAATAGCCTTTCTATCAGCTTCGGTTTGTCCTAATTGTTCTGTGTTTTTAAATGTAAGGTCTATAATTTTATTTTGTTGTGGTAAAAGTGCATTTAAGAAATCGAGCAACAAAGGTTTGCTGGCTTCTTCTCCAAATATTTTTTTAAATCCAAAGTCTGTAAATGGGTTTAAATATTTTGCTTTCATGGCATTGTAAAATTTATTTTGTAAAAATAAGCATTTAATTTTATTTCCTGTTTTAATTCAAATTTGTAATATTTTACTAAAGTTTCGGAGGTAAATTAAAAAAGTATTTTAGAGTTTGATTATTCACTGAAAGCGTTTACAGCCAGCTTTGTGTCCTTTGCGTTTTCCCTTTGCGTTCTTTGCGGTAAAAATAATTTCAGGTTTTACCGCAAAGAACACAAAGATTTACGCAAAGCCTTTTGCTTTAATACCCAGCTAATTTTATAAATGTCCCATAATTTCATAAAAAATGATACTTTTTTTAATTTACTTACCAATTTCATAGAAATACTTTCTCCGAAACTTTAGTATTTTACGTCACATTAGGTTCACAATCAGAATAAAAGAAATCAAATTTAAATGTCATCATAAATACTCCAAATACTTGGATTTATTAATCTAATCGCTTTAAGCGAAAGCATTAATTTAGCTGATATTATTAAATATTTTGGGTGATAAAAAAACATGCTTTAACCTAAAGTATAGGGCATAAAAAAAAATATTTGGTTAGCAGTAAAATTTTACGCTCATAAAATCACTACGTATATCCTTTTTTTAATAAAACACAATTCAATGTCGTTTACTTAAGCAATATCTATATTCTTTTATACACCATATTGTACAATTTTTTAGGTTTGTGATTTCGAGGGTTTTTTCTGTTTAA
>REAS01000105.1 GCA_004294495.1 Sphingobacteriales bacterium | reverse complement strand
TCTTTAATATAATGAATATCAGTCTTTTAACCTAATTTTTTGTTGCTTATTTTATTGATTTTCAATCAAATATATTTTTTGTCATGTACTAAAGAATAAAATATTAAATTACTCCCAACAGCCTAAATAATTTCTTCATTTACTGGCAAAAACGATTTTTCTGAAAGCTGTTTAACTATTGCCCTAAGCAATAAATTATTGTCGAAACGCAGCAGGTATTTACGAGCCCCAGGGTTTTCTGGCACTAACATACCACGATTTATTAGCCGAGAAATTTGTCTGGAAATTTCTGTGTTTTTTTTACCAATAAAAATATCTTTAATGTCTCCAGCTTTAATTACCTCTAGTTGAATTACCCTTTTTAGTATTTGGCTTTCTAAAACTGTAACGTATTGTTTCTCTAAAGCATAGGTTAAGGCTGGTAATAATATTTCTGTTTTTAAATAATTGTAATCCAGTAATTTATCTATTTTTTCTATTTCCTCTTTTAGGCCTTTAAGTACATATTCTACCCAAGCCAACATACCCTCGTTAGTGCCATTGTCTGCTAAAGCAAGATAATCGTAGTATTTTTGTCTGTTATTGCAAAAAACAGCAGTTGGGTTTAAAATTCTACCTGTGCCAACATTAAACCCCCATTTTATTAACATAGCATAGGTAAAAACCCTTACCGTTCTGCCATTGCCATTACCAAAGGGGTGTGCCCACACAAAACGATGATGTGCAATTGCGGCTTTTAAAAGGTCGTATTTAGAGCCGTGTTGTTCAGCAATAAAATCATAAAGTTCACGCATATATTCATCAACCTGTAACCAATCGGGTGGCAGATGAGCAGATTGGGTAATTTTTAAATTAGTTGTGCGGTATTTACCTGGGGTTTTGTCTCCTTCTACAGCTACAGATAAACCAGCAACAATTATTTGATGTAGTTCGCAAATCAACTTTGTATCTATGGCTGCGTCTTTTATATGCGCTTCTACATAACGCATAGCATCTTCAATATTTCTAATTTCTTGTAATTTTTCTGAATTATTGTTAGAAGGGCTTATTTTGGATTCTAAATATTCGGCAATAGTGGTATTATTACCTTCTATGCGGGCACTTTCCCAACTTTCTAGAAAATGAAAAACCTGCTTTAATTGAAAAAATACCTGTGGATGGGTAGAGCCCTCTAGCTTTTTCTTCCTAAGGTAATCTAACTCTATAATTAAATCTGTAAGACTAGTATCAAAATTAGGATGAAGAAGCTTTAAATCCTGATGTTTAAACTGAGGAGCTGTCATTAAATATTTATTGAATTGTACATATAATATTGATGTTGTACAAATATAACATTTAACAAATGGTAACACAACAATTAACAATTAAAGCATTAAATAGGCTCTAGCATATAGTAGGTTTAGTATATTAAATTGCATTAATTAACAAGTATCAAAAAATTAATTAACACTGAAAGAAACTGCATTACTAAAAACTTGTTTCAATACTATTTGAAACAAGATTTGATTTGTTCAGAAGTAATTATGGCCACCCTCATTTATAGGCGAATATTTTTAGTTTTTTATTAGCCGTTGAGATATGCCTTGAGACTTACTAAAGGTCATTAACACCCCTTAATTTAATTCACTATGGTTTGATTAAGCGTGTTTTTTTAAATTGTTAATTATGAATATACAATACTAACAATTAATCTTGAGTTTTATATGGTTTATACTTACTAAATGTAAAGTCAAATTCTAAATATTGTAAAAAAATAGTTATCCTAAATCTGTCGGGTTGAAATGTGTTTTTAAATGCTCATAAATGAATGTTGAATTAAAAAACATTCGATTCTGATAAGTTTAGGTGTGTTTTTACTGTCGTTTTTTTAGTAAATTAAAATTTCAAACTTTGTTTTACAAGTTAGCTAATAAAATGGAAATTGTTTTTTTTAAGTGAAAGAATAATGATACCGCATAAAAGATTATACGTTTTTTCTTTTGCAAAATAGAGCGAAGCGTTTTAATTAAAATACTTATTTTGACACAACAGAATGGACTATTTATATATAATAATTGTACTCTTGCTTCCCTTGTTTAGAGATTTTCGAGAATTTTTTATTAGACCAATACTATCTAAAACTGGGGAGGCTTTAGGTGATGTATTAGCAAATACCGTTAGAAGAAGAAAATCACGCAAAAAATGAATCATTGCTGTTTTTTGGTTGCTTGTTATGTTAAATGCGTATAATGTCTCCTATTTCGAACTATTATCCATTATCTTGTTAAAACTTAATTTTAATTTTAATTATTGTTTAGCTTTCTTAGGTAGTATGAGTGCTAAAACAAAAGAATTTTAAAACACAAAACCCGCTCTAAATTATTAGAGCGGGTTTGTAGCCCGTAGGGGAATCGAACCCCTGTTTCTAGAATGAAAATCTAACGTCCTAACCCCTAGACGAACGGGCCATTTTGTTAAATCAGAAAGTGTCATTTCAACTTTCTTAGGTAGCGGGGACCAGACTCGAACTGATGACCTTCGGGTTATGAGCCCGACGAGCTACCAACTGCTCCACCCCGCACTGTTTTTTGTTTCCAAAATTGTAAAACCTTTTAATTTGTTTCCCCTAAATTGGACTGCAAAGATATAATTCGTTTCTTTGTAATCAAATATTTTTTAAAATAAATTTTAAATGGAGCATAAAGCCGGATTTGTAAGCATAATTGGAAAACCTAACGCAGGAAAATCGACCTTGATGAATGCCCTAGTGGGTGAAAAAATGGCTATTATCACGCCAAAAGCGCAAACTACACGCCACCGTATAATTGGTATAGTAAACGAACCTGATTACCAAATTGTGTTCTCGGATACCCCAGGAGTGATAAAACCTGCCTACCGTTTGCAAGAAAGTATGATGCATTTTGTTGACGAATCGTTAGTTGATGCCGATATTTTAATTTTTGTAACCGATATTAACGAAAAACAAGACGAAGAAGAAGTTTTAGAAAAATTAAAAAAAACCGAAGCTAAAATATTGGTGGTAATCAATAAAATTGATGAATCTACCAACGAAAAAATAGAAGAAAAAATTACTTATTGGAAAAATAAGCTAAACCCTAACGGTATTGTGGGCATTTCGGCATTGCATACCTATAATGTTGAAACTGTAAAAAGTTTTATTACCGAAAACTTACCTATACACCCACCCTATTACGAAAAAGATGAACTAACCGACCGTAGCGAACGTTTTTTTGTTTCGGAAATGATACGCGAAAAAATATTTAAGTTTTATAAAAAAGAAATCCCATACAGCTCCGAAGTTATCATTACTTCGTTTAAAGAATCGCCAGAAATAGTAAAAATTAGTGCCGAAATTGTGGTTGAACGCGATTCGCAAAAAAATATTTTAATTGGTACAGGTGGTTCAATGCTTAAAAAAGTCGGAACTTTTGCCCGTCAGGATATGGAAGAGTTTTTACAAAAGAAAGTTTTTTTAGAAATGTTTGTTAAAGTACTGCCCGATTGGCGACAAAAAAGCAACTATTTAAAAAGTTTTGGTTACGAGGAGTAAAATTTGTAAAATTGATTTTATAAAGCGTATTTTTCCGTTAAATTTATAAGCCTAAAACCAATTTGCAATGCTTAAACTTTTAACTGCAGCACAAACCCAATTAGCAGATAAATATACCATCGAAAACCTTGCTATAAGTTCGTGGGAACTAATGGAAAGAGCCTGCAATGCTTTTGTAACTACCTTTTTAAGCAAATTTACCGAGCGAAAAAAAACAATATCAGTTTTTTGTGGTAAAGGAAATAATGGTGGAGACGGCTTAGCAATAGCCCGTATGCTAATTGGCGAAGGTTTTACACAAACTAAAGTTTTTATTGCAGATTTCGAGAAAAATGAAACTCCAAACTTTAAACAAAATTTAGAGCGTTTACAATCCTTAGATGCCGATATTTCTTATTTAAGCAAAGCGGATGACTTGGAAACACCACAAGTTGATTTTATAATTGACGCACTTTTTGGTTATGGTTTAAACCGAGCATTAACAGGCGAATGGCCAAATTTAATCGAAAAAATAAATAACTTTTCGGCCTACAAAATTGCTGTTGATATACCAAGTGGTTTACCCGCCGAAGGCGAACCTTTTAACAATAAAATTATTTGTGCCGATTGGGTAATATCTTTTCAACGTCCAAAACTTAATTTTTTATTACCCTTATCAAACTCATTTATTAAAAAATGGAAAGTAGTTAATATTGGTCTTGATGAAAATTATATACAAAGTATTGCTACTCCATATTTTTGGTTTTGGAAAGGCGATGTACAAAATTGGTTAAAACCCCGCAAAGCATTTACCCATAAAGGTCTTTTAGGTCACGCTTTAATAATTGCTGGTAATACGCAAACTATGGGTGCTGCATTAATATGCACCGAGGCTTGTATTAAAACAGGTGCAGGTTTAACAACGGCAATGGTAAATAGCAGTGCTTTAGTGGCTTTAAATACACGCATACCCGAGGCAATGTTTGTTTCTCGAGATGATGAAACAATTAACTTTGGAAAATATACTGTAATAGCCATAGGCCCAGGTTTGGGAATTAACAACGAAGCTACTGCGCTTTTAAAATCGGTTTTAAAAACAGCCCAAAAACCTTTGGTTTTAGATGCCGATGCCTTAAATATTTTGAGCGAAAACCCCGAGTTTATTAATTTAATTCCAAAAAATTCGGTATTAACCCCTCATATTAAAGAGTTTGATAGGTTATTTGGCACACACCAAACTTGTTGGCAACGTATAGAAACTGCATTTAAACAGGCAAAAAAATTACAAGTTTACATTGTTTTAAAAAACCGATATACCATGATTTTTAATCCTAACGGAGCCTGTTATTTTAATTCTTCAGGGTCGCCAGCTATGGCAAATGGCGGCATGGGCGATGCACTAACAGGCATAATAACCAGCACAATTGCACAAGGTTATGAAATTGAAAAAGCGGTATTAATTGCGGTATTTACCCACGGGTATGTTGGCGAACAATTAGCGAAAAAAATGTTTTCGGTTACGGCAACAGCAGTTATAAAGCAAATTCCTTATGCTTTAAAAGAACTGGCTGGAGATTAGCTGTACTACGTTCTGTCACTCTGAACGATTGAAGAGTCTCATAAAAGGCGTTCTTGAGACTCTTCGTTGCACTCAGAGTGACAAAAGCACATATTTTTTTGTTATTAAGATTGAAGCCAAGTATCTCATAATATAAATTATGTACCAAAATCTTAAATGCGTTTGCCCTGGGCTGGAGATTAGTTTTTTAAATAAAAACAGAAAATATGCTAAAGAAGAAATGTATTGATATGAAAGCTAATCTACTTTAGGCTCGTTTTTTAAACCTTCAAATGCGGTATCATCATCCCCATTTTTTTCTTTATACGAACCTTCAATAGGTTTTTCTAAATTTCCATTTTGCCTATCAGCTTCTTTTTTTGCCCGTATCAACTGCTCTTTTAATCTTGAATCTGGTAAAGAAGGTTCTGGCCCCGATTCCCATTTTTTATCTTTTGCCATAGCATAAATTTATTGATATTTTTGTTTAAAATATCAATAATCTTGCCAAGCTATTTTAAACTAATTTGCCTTTTTATGCTTTCTTCTAACGAAATAAAAGTTTCGGTACGTTGTATACCAGCAATAGATTGCACTTCATCGTTAAGTACGTGACGTAAATGGTTGGTGTCTCGGCAAATAATTTTTGCGAACATAGAGTATGCGCCGGTTGTGTAATGTAACTCTACAATTTCGCTAATTTTTTTTAATTGTGCCACAGCATCGTTATAAATAGAGCCTTTTTCTAGGTAAATTCCTAAAAAAGCGCAAACATCGTAACCCACTTTTTGTGCGTCAACAATAAGGTTCGAGCCTTTTATAATACCTAAATCTTCCATCTTTTTCATACGTACATGTATGGTGCCACCCGAAACAATAAGTTCTTTGGCAATTTCGGTATATGCGGTTGTTGCATCTTTCATCAAGATAGAGAGGATATCAATATCCAAATTATCAATTTCTAAATTTAGGCGGCTTTTATCAATCATAGTTTAAAAGTTTTTACGATTTAACAAAAATAAATAAAAAATATATAAAAATTAAATTATTTTATTAAAAAATTTGCAACGTATATACAATTCTATTACATTTGTATCATACAATTAGCAAATCGATACTTTCGAAAATTAATTTATAAAAAAAATACACTGTAGGGTGGTGAAATTGGCAGACACACCTCCTCGTCTCGGTGGCGAAGGCTTGGGAAATACCAGCAATGGTACATAACCACTTCGTGTAGGTTCGACTCCTACCCCTACAGCTTCTTCATAATTAGGTTTATAATTGGTTTGTTTAAGCTCCTCCTCCCCGTTGGAGCTTAACTGTTTTATAAGCTTTTTTTGTAAATTTTAACTTTAATAGATATAGGGTTAATAGACATTTGTGGTGCTAAAACCCTCGTAACGATTTAATATTCATAGCTTTGTGGAAATGAAAGGTTATGAATAAAAAAACTGCTTTTA
>REAS01000104.1 GCA_004294495.1 Sphingobacteriales bacterium | reverse complement strand
GTGGTATTGACTAAACCCAAAAAAAGAGAGTCTGCTTGCTTAAACGACGATTTTAGAGAGTTGGTTTTAGGGCTTTTTTAAATGCGTTAGCCCTGGTTTATACCGGAGTTCGATTATTAAGTATTGTATAAAAGGTTGTTATTGAAAGCTATTTTCTGATTAAGATTGTTTACAATTGAAGATACGGCAGGTATAAATTTCCACCACAACAAGTAAATTACCAAGCGTTTAAAACCATTTGGTTGTTAGGAGAGAAGATTTAGCCTTTCCAATATCAAAGTAAATTCCAAAAATGTTACCTTGTTTACAAGCAGTGAAGAAACTCTCAAATCATATCTAAAATTATACAAATGAGTTTTTATAACTCTTAATTAGTTTTTAAGGAAGTTTAATATTTAATTAGGATCTGTTTAAGATTGTTGTAATTAATAAAAATTAAATACACTATTAAATAACTATCTATTCCAAAAGTTAATTTTACTCTTTATTTCAATAATTGCTAAATAAATTTTCCGGAAATCTATTCTTTAACACCATTTAAGTAAGTTATTATTGGTTTACTATTTAACGCATCTTTACTGCGGTAAACAAATGTATATTCGGAGTTATAGTTTGGCCTACCTTCTACTTGTAGTATTAACTTAAACAAATTAGATTTCATTTTAGGCAAAATTACCCTTGCTGTTGGTCCTTTAATATTATTACTTTCATCAACATTTGGATATTGCCAACTTAAAAAATTTAATTCTTTGTTGTCATCATAAACCAGTTTTGCAGTAATTTTTCCGGTTGGTATTTTATCGTAGGTATCGTTTAGCAAAAATAAATCGCAAGAAAACATTTCGCCTTCATCCCACCTAAATTTTGGAACTTGGGCACTTGCTAATACAGGCCTTAACGAGTTTTGCACCGCATACAGTGCTGGCTTGGGGTTGTTAGGATAATTTATTAAACTATTATTTGCTGCACAAGGCCAAGGTTCTTGAAAATCCCAATTTATAGCCATACCGCAATATGGTTTTTGCCTCCTGGCTTCTTCAAAAATGCATTTATAGCCCTCACATTGGGTGAGCTGGCTGTACGCTATTAAGTTTTCTAAAGATTTAATTGTGCCAAAATATTCTTCTAAAAAAGGTAATTCTAACCATCGGTTTTTACCCCAAACATTAAAGGCGTGGTGGCTTTCCCAAGCTGTACCCATTTTTGGTGGAAACAACTGGTTGGCAGGCATCATTGCTTTTAAAACATCAATATTTGCTACTCCAGGTACACCAAACTCGGTATAAGCCGTATTTTTTGATTTTGGCATCCATTGAAAAACTTCGCCTCCATTTTTAGGTTCCCACATTACGTAATGGCCATGCGCCATACCAAATAAGGGCGATGTAGCGTTAAATGGTATTTGAGGATCTAATTCTAAACAAAGTTTATTTAACAATCGAAGTGGTAATGATTGTTCGGTCATCATACTCCAATCGTTAAAAAGTTCGTTTCCGCCACACCACAATGCTATGCTTGCATGGTTGCGTACACGTTTAATAATTGAGGTTGCCTCTTGTTCTAAAACTTTTAAATATGGTTGCTCATCTGGATATAAGTTACAAGCTAATGGAAACTCTTGCCATACTAATATGCCATACTCGTCACATAAATCAAAAAACGATTCTTTGTTTGTAACGCCCCCCCCCCATACACGAAAAATATTCATATTGGTTTCTTTGGCTAGTTTAACTTGTTTTTCGTAAGTTTCTTTTGTAGCAATTCCCATAAAAATTTCGGGGTGAACCCAGTTAGAGCCTTTTGCAAAAATAACTTTACCATTAACCTCAAAGGTAGCTGGCGATACCGACCTACTTTTAGGAAACATTTGTGGTTCGTCCCAAGAGCCTTGGCTCATAACCATTTTAACAGTTTTAAAGCCTATTTTATTTACATTACTTTCTAATACAACACCGTTTTTAATAAGTTGGATAGTATTTGTATATAAATTTTGTTTACCATAACCATTTGGCCACCATAGCAATATATTTTTTAAATCGGCTTGTATAGTTTCATTATCCGAGTTTAAATTTCCTTTTTGTGATAATACAATTTGTCCATCTGGTGCGGCCACAGTCCACAAATAATTTTTTCCAGCAAGGAGGTTTCCCTGAATTACAGGATTAATTGTTACGTTTTTTAAACTATCTGATAATTGATATTTTACCCAAACAGTTTTTAAATAGCTTTGATTGCGAGTTTCTAAATAAGTTTCGTCCCAAATTCCGCGAGTGATTAGGCGTGGATGCCAATCCCAACCATAACTAACAGCAGGTTTAGCACTTTTTCTGGCATTATCGCGGTAATGCGCCATTGTATTACGCGAACCAGCAACTGTTGGTACTGGTAATATTGTAATTTTTAATTCGTTTTGTGGTTTTAAAATATCGGTTAGGTCAATATCTACATAAGTAAACATACCTTCTTGTTCGTGTATCTTTTTGCCATTTAGGTAAATTATAAATTGATAATCAATGCCTTTAGAGTGAAAAAAAAGCTTTTCGCCATCTTTTAAATTAGGCTTAACAAAATTTGTTTTGTAGGTAAAATACTGGCTTTCCATCCAAGTAAATTGCTCGAAATTGTTTCCAAACCAGTATGGTTGTTTATAATTTTCTGCATTCATTACATCAAGTTGTACTGCCCCAGGCACTTTTGATGGCAACCATTTTACAGGAGCATCATTTATTAATTTATGGTAGCCAATTTGCCATTGCAATTGATTTTTTGTTTGTGAATTAACATTTTTTAAATTAACAAATAGGAAAAGGAATAAAATAAATTTTCTCATGATTTAAAAGTAATTTGTGCAAAAAATTTGCAAGCGTAATATTTTTTATTGGTTTAATTTTAAATGTATTGTATAAATTTTACAAAAAAATCAATATTTTTTTTAATTTGCTACCATACGTATAAACGTTGCTAATTTGGCTTTCATTTCACGCCTATCTACAATAAAATCTAAAAAACCGTGTTCTAAAACAAATTCCGAGGTTTGGAATCCTTTTGGTAAATCTTTTTTTATGGTTTCTTTAATTACCCTTGGCCCCGCAAAGCCAATTAAGGCACCAGGTTCGGCAATATTAATATCACCTAACATAGCGTACGATGCGGTTACACCACCTGTTGTTGGGTCGGTAAGTAATGAAATGTAAGGTATTTTTGCTTGACTTAACAAAGCTAATTTAGCCGATGTTTTTGCCATTTGCATAAGCGAAAAAGCAGCTTCCATCATTCGGGCTCCGCCTGATTTTGAAATCATAATAAACGGAATTTTATGCTTTATGCTATAATCAATTGAGCGAGCAATTTTTTCGCCCACTACCGAACCCATAGAGCCGCCAATAAACTTAAAATCCATGCAAGCAATTACCACATCTTGGTTATCAATTTTACCAGTAGCTGCCCTAATTGCGTCTTTTAAACCTGTTTTTTTAATACTCTCTAATAACCTATCGGGATAAGTTTTGCTATCTGTAAAATTTATTGGATCGCCCGATGTTAGGTTTGCAAACAATTCTACAAATGCATTATCATCAAACAAAACCTCAAAATATTCTTTAGAGCCTACCCTTAAATGATAGTTGCAATATTGGCAAACATACTTGTTTTCAACCTGTTCGGTATAATGTAAAGCTTTTTTACAATTTGGACATTTATTCCAAACCCCATCTGGTGCTTCTTTTTTATCTTCCGTAGAAGTTACAATTCCTTTTGTGTCTCTTTTAAACCAAGCCATTTTCTTTATAAAATGTGTGTGTTTGCAAAGAAACAAAAAATTGCTGAATAGTATTTATCTTAAATTTATAAGTTGTTTCCATAAAAATAAGCAATATTAAAATTTATATTGAAATCATTTTCAATTAAAAAAACACTGCTTTTATGGGGTAAAAAAATTAATATTCTAGAGATTTTATCAAAATCAAAAAAATAGTGAATACAAACAGATTTTTTTTAACTTCGATGCCATTAATTAACATTCAAATTTTATGAGTTTAAAAGATTTTAAGGGTGTGGTAACAGGCCAACAAGTGCAAGACCTATTTGCAAGTGCAAAAAAACACCAATTTGCATTGCCTGCGGTAAATGTTACAGGCACAAATACAATTAATGCTGTTATGGAAACTGCAAAAGCAGTAAATTCGCCAGTAATCATTCAATTATCAAACGGAGGAGCGCAGTTTTATGCAGGAAAATCTTTAGATAACGGCAAATTACAGGCTTGTATTTTGGGCGGTATATCGGCTGCACACCATGTACATTTGTTAGCCGAAAGTTATGGCGTTGCGGTAATTTTACATACCGACCATTGCGCAAAAAAATTATTGCCTTGGTTAGATGGTTTGTTAGATGCTGGCGAAAAGTTTTTTGCAATTCATGGCAAACCTTTATTTTCTTCACACATGATTGATCTTTCTGAGGAATCTTTAGAAGAAAACATAGAAATTTGTAAAACTTACCTTGAGCGTATGAGCAAAATGGGTATGACTTTAGAAATTGAACTTGGTGTAACTGGTGGCGAAGAAGATGGTGTTGATAACTCAGACGTTGATTCATCAAAACTATATACCCAGCCCGAAGAGGTTTCTTACGCTTACGAAGAGTTAAGCAAAATAAGCCCACGTTTTACCATTGCAGCAGCTTTTGGTAATGTACACGGCGTTTACAAACCGGGTAACGTAAAATTACAACCTGTAATTTTGCATAACTCACAAGAGTTTGTAAAAGCAAAATTTAATTTATCTCCAGAAAAACCCATCGATTTTGTTTTCCACGGTGGCTCGGGTTCGTCACAAGAAGAAATACGGGAAGCAATATCATACGGAGCAATAAAAATGAATATTGATACTGATATGCAATGGGCATTTTGGGAGGGTATTTTAGATTATTACACCAGTAAAGAAGCTTATTTACAAGCACAAATTGGTAGCCCTGATGGGGATGACTCGCCAAATAAAAAATATTACGACCCTCGAGTTTGGTTACGTAAAGGCGAAGAGCAGTTTGTTAAACGTTTAACAGCGGCTTTTGAAGATTTAAATTGTATAAATGCCAATAACTTAATTTAAGTTATAAAATATATAAAAAAAGCCGGCTTTTTATTTAGCCGGCTTTTTTTGTTTAAATTTATTTTATGAAAAAAGGTACAAAGATAAATTATTTCGAGACTTTTGCAAATAAAATAACCCATGCAACCAGGGCTAACGCATTTAAAAAAGCCCTAAAACCAACTCTCTAAAATCGTCGTTTAAGCAAGCAGACTCTCTTTTTTTGGGTTTAGTCAATACCACA
>REAS01000103.1 GCA_004294495.1 Sphingobacteriales bacterium | reverse complement strand
AATTCTTTAATATAATGAATATCAGTCTTTTAACCTAATTTTTTGTTGCTTATTTTATTGATTTTCAATCAAATATATTTTTTGTCATGTACTAAAACAAATTCGTTATAAAAGCATAGCACTTACACACTCCATTTCCAACCTTACAATCAACATCAGCAACTTTTGCTAAACCTACATTTGTTAGAAAAACAAATACATAATATCTTATATATCAGTTAAATATTCTAAATTAAAGGATATATTGTTTACAACTTTGGTAAAAATTAACTGAGTGGGATTTAGTTTAGAGTAGCACAAATTTTAAACTTGCGCCATGGGCTAATTAATAACAAAGTTTATTTTTTTTCACTTAGAAAACAAATAAAAAACCAGTTGCATTATTTAACAGTATGAATTTTCTTGTTTTAATCGTGTTTAACACTGTTTAAAAATAATGCTATTACGTATATTACCCACCTAAATTTTAATAGGTTATGCAAGCTTGGCGTTGCCAAGATATTATTAATAAATGCGCTTAAATAAACTCGAAATAAAAGGCTTTAAAAGCTTTGGTGATAAAGCAACTGTAAATTTTAACGAAGGCGTAACGGCAATTGTTGGGCCAAACGGTTGCGGAAAATCTAACGTTATTGATGCCATACGTTGGGTATTAGGCGAGCAAAGTACCAAAGCCTTGCGTAGCGAGAAAATGGAAAACATTATTTTTAATGGTACCAAAAACCGCAAACCAGCACACTTGGCCGAGGTTTCGCTAACATTTGATAATACAAAAAATATATTGCCAACAGCTTATTCGCAAGTTACTTTAACCCGTAAATTGTATCGTAGTGGAGAATCGGAATACCGCCTAAACGATGTGCAATGTAGATTAAAAGATATTACCGATTTGTTTTTAGATACTGGTATTGGCTCTGATTCGTACGCCATTATTGAGCTAAAAATGATTGACGAGATTATTGTGAACAAAGAAAATTCTCGTAGAGCTTTGTTTGAGGAAGCATCGGGTATATCAAAATACAAACTCCGCAAAAAGCAAACCTTTGCTAAATTAAAAGATACCGAAGCCGATTTAAGTAGGGTTGATGATTTACTTTTTGAGATTACGAAAAACCTAAAAGTGCTTGAAAACCAAGCCAAAAAAGCTGAGAAGTACAATATTTTAAAGCAAAATTATAAAAGCCTAAGCATACAATTTTCTACTTTTAAAATCGAAGGATTTAGAACATCCTTACAAAAATTAGAAACCCAAGAAAATACATTTAACGATGAAATAGTATCGGCTACAGCCAAAATAGATGTAAATGAAGCACAAATACAAGCCTTTAAATTAAATTACCTTACCGAAGAAAAAAACCTGAGCGTACAGCAAAAAGCAACTAACGATTTTGTAGCTAAAATAAAAGCTTACGAACACGAAAATAAAATTAAAGACCAGCAAATTAGTTTTTTACACAATCAGCAAAAGCGTTTAGAGCAAGATTTAGAAAAAGATAAAAACCAATTAAACCACGTTTTATACAACCAAAAACGTTTAGCTAGCGATAAAGAAACCGAGGAGGCATTGTTAGCCCAAATGGTTACACAATTAGCTGATTTACAAAAAAATATAGATACTTTAAAAGCACAACAATCTACACAAAAAAAAGAATTAGAAGGTTTTACCAATCAAAATAATTCGCATCAAAATCTGGTGTACCAAACCGAAAAGGAACGAGATATTTTACAAATTCAAAAAGATACACTTTTAAACGAAAGCTTAAGAAATACGCAAGATGCCGATGCTAAAAATAACGAATTAAACCATTTTAATGCCGCACTTGCCACACTTTTGCAAAGGCAAACCAGCACCCAAACTCAAATAAATGATGCTTTGCTTTTTGAGGAACAATTGGTATTGAAAATTGCTAACACCGAAAATGAATTAGCACTTTTAAAAGAAACTTTAGTTACCCAAACCCGAAAATTAGATGCTAAGCAAAACGAGTATAACCTTACCAAAAGCTTGGTTGATAATTTAGAAGGCTACCCACAATCTATCCGTTTTCTTAAAAAAAATGCAGTTTGGAAAAAACCTGCACCGCTATTTTCCGATATTTTATTTTGTAAAGAAGAATACCGCATTGCCATAGAAAATTATTTAGAACCGCTAATGAATTACTATGTGGTTGATAATTATGCCGACGCCATTGCTGCTGTAAAATTGCTTAACAGCGCATCGGCTGGTAAAGCAGGATTTTTTATTTTAGATAATTACCAAACTGAGGTATCAAAAGCAGTTATTGAGCTCCCTTTAAATGCTATTTCGGTTTTAGATGTGTTAGAGGTTGATGCCAAATATAAAAATTTGTGTGGCCATTTATTACAGTCTGTTTTTTTGGTTGATGATGATTTGGAAACCCATTTAAATGATGATGTAGTTGAGGGTGAGTATGTTTTTTTAGGAAAATCGGGAAGGTTTAGTAAAACAAAACACACGCTTTGGGGCGGTTCTATTGGTTTGTTTGAAGGTAAGCGTATAGGTAGGGCCAAAAATTTAGAAATGTTGGCCAAAGAAATTAAAGACTTAGAAGATGAGAGCGAAAAGTTGAAATTTAAAATTCAAAACCTAGCAACTGAAAAAGAAGTTTTAAAATCTTCGTCAAAAAAAGCAGAAATAGGAGCGTTTCAAAACTCTTTAAATAAGATTGATAATGAGCTAATATCGGTGCAAACCAAACAACAACAATACCAAAGTTTTATACAAAATAGTACCAATGTAAAGCTTGATATTGAAACTAAGATTACAACCATTAGCGAAAATTTAATAAATATACAACCCAAATTGCTTGATTTAAAGCAGCAGCAAGAAAGCTTAAAACAACAAATATTTGCCCTTCAAACTACTTTTACCGCACTTACCGAAAATGTGGGTTTGCAAAGTGCCGATTATAACGCAAAAAATATAAAATATTACCAACAACAAAACAAGGTAAATAGCATTGTTAAAGATTTAGATTATAGACTTAGTCAGCAACAAAACTTGCAAAAACAAATTGATAAACTAGCTGCCGATTTGCACAAAACCTTAGCCGAAATTACCGAGATTTCTAAAAAAACTAGTCTGCAAGATGATGAACTTTTAGCCCTTTATCAACAAAAAGCGGAAATGGAAGACGGCTTGCAAACTGCAGAAAAAACCTACTATAATTTGCGTGGTATTATTGCCGATATAGAAAACCAGCAAAGCGATTTTAGGAAGAAAAAAGAATCTGCAACTTACTTGTTAACCGAAGTAAAAGATAAAAAAACCAACCTTAAAATAGAGTTAAACAGCTTAAAAGAACGCCTTAGTTTAGAGTTTAATATTGATATTGAAGAGCTATTAGATATTGATTTACCCGATAACGAAACTGAGGAAAGCCTAAAAATTAAAATAGAAAAAATTAAAACGCAAATTGCTGATTACGGAGCAGTAAATCCCATGGCAATGGAAGCGTATAAAGAAATTAACGAACGATACACTTTTATTGAAGAACAGAAAACCGACCTCTTGGCGGCCAAAAAATCGCTATTGCAAACCATTGCCGAAATTGATAATACAGCAAAAGAGAAATTTATGGAATCGTTTACGCAAGTGCGAGAAAATTTCATAAAAGTTTTTAGATCCTTGTTTAACGATGAAGATAGTTGCGATTTATTGTTAACCGATGAAGATAACCCATTAGAGTCGGATATTAACATTGTTGCAAGGCCTAAAGGCAAACGCCCACTTACAATAAACCAACTTTCGGGCGGCGAAAAAACCTTAACAGCAATAGCTTTGCTTTTTTCACTTTACTTATTAAAACCCGCACCGTTTTGTATTTTCGATGAGGTTGATGCTCCGCTAGATGACAGTAATATTGATAAGTTCAATAACATTATTCGTAAATTTTCATCCGAGTCGCAATTTATTATTGTATCGCACAACAAAAAAACCATTGCCTTTACCGATATTATTTATGGCGTAACTATGGTAGAACAAGGGGTGTCCAAATTGGTAGCGGTAGATTTAACGACGGTTGATTGATTTTTCTTTTTTTTTTTTTGTTCGTCCGGCTGAAGCCAAACGGGAATTGATTTTGTGTGTTGTTAATAAATGTATTAAATTTGGGTATTGATGGTGTTGTTGGATGGACTCAATAAAAAAAAATCATATTTAAAAAAAAGGATATAATCAATTTCCGTTTGGCTTTAGCCAACGGTAACATGCTGAAGCCAAACGGGAATTGATTTTGTGTGTTGTAAATCAATGTATTAAATTTTGGTATTGATGGTGTTGTTTTATGGACTCAATAAAAAAAATCATATTTAAAAAAAGGGATATAATCAATTTCCGTTTGGCTTTAGCCAACGGTAACATTAAATGGGATATAATTGTAGTGGGATATAATCTATTTTCATTTGGCTTTAGCCAACGGTAACATTAAATGGGATATAATTGTAGTGGGATATAATCTATTTTCATTTGGCTTTAGCCATCGCAAAATGTAAATGGAATTGTAAATGGAATTTTGGTTGCATAAAAAAAGCTTTCCCTTTTGAGGAAAGCTCTTTCATTATTATCTAAATAATATTATACTTCTTCAGTAGCTTCAGTTTCAGAAGCAGCTTCAGCAACTGGAGCTACTGTTTCAACATCTTCAACTACTACTTTAGCTTTTTTTACAGGTGCAACCGCAACTGGCTCAGCAACAACTTCTGCAACTACACCATTTTTTGCAGCTTTTGCAGCAGCAAAATCAAATGGTAAAACAGATACGTAAGATTTGTTATCGGCTTTTTTGCGGAAAAATACTTTACCAGCAATTAATGCAAAAAGAGTATGATCTTTACCAATA
The DNA here is from genome assembly GCA_004294495.1 of Sphingobacteriales bacterium. Taxonomy (GTDB): domain Bacteria; phylum Bacteroidota; class Bacteroidia; order Sphingobacteriales; family Sphingobacteriaceae; genus Pseudopedobacter. The sequence continues at coordinate 485 of REAS01000103.1, read as the reverse complement.
CCTACATTTTTTTCGGGGTGGTGTTTAGTGCCACGTTGTCTAACAATAATATTACCAGCAATAGCAGCTTGGCCACCAAATATTTTGATACCTAAACGTTTACTATGCGATTCTCTACCGTTGTTAGAGCTACCGGCTCCTTTTTTATGTGCCATTTTGTATATTTTATATTAAGCTAAAAGCTTAATTAGTTAGCAAATTAATTAAATCGAAATACTATCGATAATGATTTTAGTGAAAAACTGGCGGTGACCATTTTTCTTTTTGTAACCTTTTCTACGTTTTTTGTGGAAAACAATTACTTTATCACCTTTTAAATGAGACACGATTTTTGCCGAAACTTTAGCACCACTAACTGCAGGCGTACCTACTGTAAATGCTCCTTCGTTTTCAATCATTAAAACGTTGTCAAATTCAATGATAGCGCCTTCATCTCCTTGTAACCTGTGTACAAAAAGGTGCTGGTCTTTAGCAACTTTAAATTG
>REAS01000102.1 GCA_004294495.1 Sphingobacteriales bacterium | reverse complement strand
ATATACTACTTAAAAATACAACAAAAAGCGCATATAAAAAAATCATTTTTGATTAAAATATCGTGTACTTTTGCTTAAGTAAACGACATTGATTTAGTTAATGTTAAAAATCAAAAATAACGTGAGTTTTGCATTTTAATTAGGATGGTTAGTTATGAGAGTTAAAAATGCAACATTACACTTAGGCTTAAGAACGCAATTATTTTATATTTTATTAATTGTAATATTTCCATTTTTTGGCTTAGCACAAAAAACTCAAGAATTGGGTACTGTTAAAGTAGAAGAGTTAACCGAAGATCAAATAAGAGATTTTATTTCCGAATCCAACAAATTAAATATCCAAGACGATCAAATAGAAGAGTATGCTTTGCAACAAGGAATGAATAGTACCGAAGTTGTAAAACTTAAAGAAAGAATTAAATTATTAGATAGAAACAAACCCAATAACGATACCAAGTATTTACAACGAGAAAAACCATTAACGGGTAATAGGTTGCAAGATTCGATAAGTTTTCTCGAACAAAAACCCGTTTTAGATTTAAATAACGCCTTTAGTTCACTTATAGCCGAAAATTATGGTAAAGGTGTGTTTAGTAATTCTAAAATAACATTTGAACCAAATTTACGCATACCTACACCTAAAAACTACCAATTAGCTGCCGATGACGAACTAATTATAGATGTTACTGGGTATTCGGAAGCAAACTACACTTTAAAAATATCGCCCGAGGGTGTAATAAGAATACCATTGGTTGGCCCTATAGCATTAAGTGGTTATACCATTGAGCAAGCAAAAAAAATAATTACACAAAAATTAGCAAGCACAATTTACAACGATATTAAAAATGGTAAAACATTTGTAGATGTAAATTTAGGTGTAATTAGAAGCATTAAAATTACTATTATAGGTGAAGCAACTTTACCAGGCACTTACACTTTACCATCATTGGCTAGTGCATATAATGCATTGTATGCCTGTGGGGGGCCAAACATAAACGGTTCGTATAGAAATATACAGTTGATACGAAATAACATTACGGTTGCTAAAATAGACGTGTACGATTATTTATTAAAGGGAGAGAAAAAAAACAACATACGCTTAATGGACCAAGATGTTATAAAAATTAACACCTATAACATTAGGGTAGAATTAAAAGGGGAAGTAAAAAAACCAGGGCTTTACGATGTAGAAAAAGGCGAAACTTTAGCAACAATTATAAAATTTGCTGGAGGCGTAACCGATAATGCATATACAGCTAAAATAAAAGTTTTTAGAAATACAGCTACTGATAGAGAGTTAAGCACTATAAATGCTGCCGATGTATCAAAAATTTTTCCGCAAAAAGGAGATAGTTACACATTTGGTAAAATTTTAAACCGCTTTGCAAACAGGGTAAGCATTAAAGGTGCAGTTTATAGGCCAGGCGAGTTTGAGTTAAAAGATAGCCTTACATTAACAAGGTTGATATTGGAAGCTGATGGTTTACGAGAAGATGCCTTTGTAGGCCGAGCAAGTATTCACCGATTAAAAAGTGATTTAAGTCCTGAAATTGTTAGTGTTGAATTGGCTAAATTATTAAACGGAGATATACCCGACATTACCTTAAAAAAAGAAGACCGTGTGGTAATATATTCTAAATTTGAGTTAAAAGAAGGTTATTACATTACCGTGGGTGGCGAAATTGCAAACCCAGGGGTTGTATTATACGAAGAAGGTATGACAATTTATGATGTTATTATGATGGGTGGAGGCTTAAAAGAAAACGCATCTGTGCAACATTTAGAAGTATCAAGAAGGATAAAAAATGCTGATGCAAAAGCTGCAAATCCTCAAACCGCTATCATATTTGAACAAGATATCAATGCTAATTATAGTTCAGATTCTTTAATTTCTAAAATTACTTTATTGCCATTTGATGAAATATATATACGCCCAGCACCTGGCTATTTTACTCAAAAAAATGTGGTTATAGAAGGTGAAGTAATATATGCAGGCAAATATACTTTAGCATCAAAAAACGATAGAATATCTGATTTGGTTAAAAGAGCAGGCGGCCTTACCCAGCAAGCATATTTAGATGGGGCAGTTTTGGTACGATCAAGGCAGTTTACTAAAACCGAATTGGCTAATAGCCAAGCGGGTTTAAATAATTTAATGAAACAAAATTTGCAGGCAGGTGTGCCAAGCATAATTTTGCAAAACGATATTAATGGTGCTTTCAAAAAAAAATCTGATAATGTTGGTATTAATTTAGCTAAAATTTTAAAAGAACCCAATACCTTAATTGATTTGTATTTAAACGACGGCGACACTTTACGAATACCTAAACAAATACAAACAGTTAGGGTAAATGGCGAAGTTTTGTACCCCGCTTTGGTAAGATATGATAAAAATTATGGTTTTAGACGTTATATAATTGCATCGGGAGGTTTTGGAGATAGGGCTTCTACAAAAAAACCTTATGTAATATATGCAAACGGTGCAGTTAAAGGCACAAAATCATTTTTATTTTTTAGAAATTATCCGCAAATTATTCCTGGTGCCGAAATTTTTGTACCCGCTAAAAAAGAAAATGAAAGGTTAAAGCCAATACAACTAATTTCTGCTTTCTCTGCTTTGGCCTCAACAATGGCAATAATATTCACCCTACTGCAACGATGAGTTTAGAAAACCAAAATTTAAACCCAGATAGGGTTTTTGATGAATTTTCCCCTAAAAAATTACTTTTTCAACTAAAAAGTATAGTAGACTACGTAATAAGTAAATGGTTAATTATTATAATTGTAGCCATTTTATGTGCCATTGCAACTTATTTTTACACTTTTCTTAAAAAACCAACGTACTTAGCCGTAATAACATTTGCACTTGATGAAGGCGTGGAAGTTAATAAAAAATCACCCTACTCAAAGCTCGAGCAAGAGTTTGGTATAGAATTAGGGTCTGATGCAGGAGGCGTTTTTAGTAGTACATCAAACATTGTAGAGCTAATACAATCACGCTTACTAATAGAAAAAACATTAAAAAGTACGATAACTATCAATAATCATAAATTACTATTTGCCGATTTTTTTCTGGATTCGTTAGACTACAGAGAAAAATGGACAAAAAACCGCCCAACTAATAAAATTAACTTTACCGATACTACCAATACATCTAATTATCTTTTCGCCAATTCAATAATCAACAATATATACGAGTTAATAATTACTCAATATATTAAAGTTGAACCACGGGGGGTTGGCACTAGCATATTACAAGTAAGTTGTTTAACCGAAAATCAACTTTTTTCTAAGTATTTTTTAGAAGCTTTGTTAAATGAAGTTACTACGTATTATATTGATACTAAAACCCAACGGTCTAAAATTAATTTAGCTTTTTTACAAAAAAAAACCGATTCGGTACAAATAGCCTATTTTAATGCAATGTACGGTAGGGCTTCCTTTTCCGATGCTCATTTAAACCCCAGCAAACAAATAGGAATAGTAACTAAAGATAAACAGCAAACAGATATTTTAATTTTAAAAAATTCCTATACCGAATTAGAAAAAAGCTTAGAAGCCGCAAAAAATAACTTAAACCAAGAAACGCCGTTATTTCAGTTTTTAGACATTCCTGTTTTGCCTTTAAAAACATTTAATGCTAATGCTGTAAAAAATGCTATCATGGCTTTTATAATTAGTTTGGTATTACTTTCGATGTATTTTTTTGTTAGTAAAATTTTTAAATATTTAATAAAGTAACGCCTACCAAAATTTATAATTTAATATTTAATTTATCATTTTATTATATGAAAGATTTATTTTGGTTACAGAAAAATAAACAAATTGGTTAAATTATTAGTAAAAAAATAAAATGGTATTAAGAATATTAAGATTTATTAAAAGAAAGCTTTTAGGCACTACTAACGCCCAGCCTATAACAGAAGTGCCAAACTTTGGTATTGAAACGGGCACAGGCACAAAAATATATCCACCCCGAAGAGCAATTGATGGTAAACAATATATTACATTTGGCAATAATTCACATTTAGGTGCTAATAGTTGGATTTCGGCTTTCGATAGCTACCCATTCACAAACCAAACCTTTACACCACAAATTAGTATAGGTAACAATGTTTTTATTGGAGATTATTCCTCAATAACCGCAATTGATAAAATTATAATTGAAGATGGAGTTGAAACAGCCGATTTTTTCTACGTATCGGACCATACACATAGTCCTATTCCAGAAATTGGAATGTCTCCTAGAAAAAAACGTCTAATCTCTAGAGGATATGTAAAAATAGGTGCTTATACGGGTATAGGTATTAATGTAGTTATTTTACCAGGTGTTACTTTGGGTAAGTATTGTGGCGTTGCAGCTCACTCTGTTGTTACTAGATCTTTTCCTGATTACAGCCTAATATCAGGAAATCCTGCGGTTTGTATAAAGCTTTACGATATGGAGAAGAAAAAATGGGTAGACCCACCTGCCGAAAAAGTAAGAAAAAAAAGAAGCGAACCTGTTATTGAAGATTAACAATAATAGGATATGAAAATTGCCTTCACCTTATGTTCTAACAATTATTTTGCACAAGCATTATTATTGGGGCAGTCTTTTTTATTACATAACCCCGGATTTGAATTTTATGTAGGTTTAATTGATGAAAAATCAGAACAAATTAATTACAACCAGTTTAACATAAATATTTTACCCATTGCCCAAATTGAACCTGATATTTTAGATTTAGCTTTAAAATACAATATTGTTGAATTAAACACGGCTGTAAAACCACATTACTTTCTTCATTTTATCGAAAAATTTAACGCTAAAGTGGTTATTTATTTAGACCCAGATATCTATGTTTATCAAAACTTTAAACCATTAGAAGATTATTTAGAAATTGATGATATTTTATTAACACCACATATATTAAAACCAATCCCCATTGATAGGAAAACACCTTTCGAAAACGATTTTTTAAATTTTGGTTTATATAACTTAGGTTTTATAGCTTTAAAAGTTAACAATAACACCATAAATATGCTTAATTGGTGGAAACAGCGTACTTACCAGTTTGGATACCATAACTTAGCCAAAGGATTATTTGTAGATCAGTTATGGGTAAATTTAGTGCCCATTTTATTCGGAAAGTGTAAAATTATTAATCACCCGGGTTACAATATTGGGCCTTGGAATTTACACGAAAGGTTTTTAAGCATAAAAAATGATAGTTATTTTGTTAATAATGATTTTCAATTGTACTTCTATCATTTTAGTAATTACAATCCTGCAAATTCTTCTAAAATTCATACAGTTTTTACCCGATACGATTTTGAAAACAGACCCGATTTGGTGAATATTTACGCAGATTATACTAAACTTTTAGTAAATAATAATTTTTTCGAATTAAAAAAAATACCATGTTTTTATGCAGGGCAACCGCTTTTAAACTACCATCATTAACTCCCTGTATTCTAAGTTGCAACTAGCTTTTAGTTTTTTTCTTCTGATAGATATTTTATTTATT
>REAS01000061.1 GCA_004294495.1 Sphingobacteriales bacterium | reverse complement strand
AATTACTATCTTCGTACATATTATGCCTAAATATACATTTAATTAATTGATTATCAAAATTTTAACTCACTTTTTTAAAGTATAAAAGTAGAATTAAAAGCAATATGTTAATTTTTTGAAAATTATTAGTTTAACTAAAGCTATTGTTTTGCTAAAGTTTGAGCTATTATGTTTTCTAAACTGTTTAAATCAAATGGTTTCGATAAATAGGTATCGGCACCGGCTTGTTCGGCAAGTAAATGAACATCGTTATTTGCCGAAAAATACACAACGGGAATATGTTTATATAAATCGTTTTTCTTTAAAAGTTGAGTAGCTAAAATACCACCAATGTTTGGTATCCAATTGTCCATTAAAACCAAATCGGGCTTATGTAACGCTACTTTTTCAATAACATCGTGTGATGTTGAAGACGTTTCGGTGTGGTAACCTGCGTTTTCTAAAATAATAGAACACAAGTCTAAAACGTTTATATCGTCGTCGAATATTAATATGGTTTTTTTATTGTTCATTTCGTTTTAGCTAGTATAAATTTCAACATATAAAAAAAATCAAATTGTGTATTTTATGCTATAATACAAACTTCGAACCAGATTTTAAATATAAATTAAAAAATAAATGTTTTAACATATAAAGTCAAAAACATTTAATTTTTTAAATTTTTTTTTCACAGCATTAATATAAGTTTTAAATGTTAAATTGCTTACAGCAAACTTATATATAATGCTTGGTTATTTTTAAATGAACACAACAATAAAAAAAATTGCTGTATTGGGCTCGGGTATTATGGGTTCTCGTATTGCCTGCCATTTTGCAAATGTTGGTGTGCAGGTTTTGTTGTTAGATGTTGTATATAAAGATTTTAATTCCGATTTAAATCAAAAAAACACTAAATTACGTAATAAAAACGTGTATGAAAACCTACAAAAAGCACTTGCAACAAAACCATTACCTACCTATTTACCTGCCTTAAATAAACATATAACTATTGGTAATTTTGATGATGATTTACACAAAATTGCAAGTTGCGATTGGGTTTTGGAAGCCGTAATTGAAGATTTAAATATTAAAAAAAAACTTTTTAAGGAAGTAGAAAAATACCGCAACCCGGGAACAATAATAACTACAAACACATCGGGCATCCCCATACATTTAATGCTTGCGGGCCGAAGTGAAGATTTTAAAGCACACTTTTGTGGTACACATTTTTTTAATCCGCCCCGTTATTTACCGCTTTTAGAAATTATACCTACACCCTTTACTAAACCATTTGTTGTAGATTTTTTAACACATTATGGCCAAATATTTTTAGGTAAAACTACAGTTTTGTGTAAAAATACACCAGCTTTTATAGCCAACCGTATTGGCATTTTTTCTTTATTTAATATTTGGCATACTGCAAATAAACTAAACCTTAATGTTGCCCAAGTTTATGCTTTAAGTGGCGCATTATGGGGTATGCCAAAATCGGCAACTTACCGTTTAAGCGATATTGTAGGATTAGATACTTTAGTAAAAGTGGCTAATAATTTATCCGAAAATTTAAAAACCGACGAAAGTGTAAGCACTTTTACCCTGCCAAATTTTATTATAAAAATGCTGGAAAACAATTGGCTGGGCGATAAAACCAACCAAGGGTTTTACAAAAAATTTAAAACTAAAGACAGTAAAACCGAAATACTTTCCCTTAATGTTAAAAGTTTTGAATACGAAAAACAAAAAAAAATTAAATGGGACGATTTGGACGATTTTAAAAAAATAGAAAATTTACAAGAGCGTTTAAAGGCTTTTTACATAAATAAAGGTAAAGCCGGCATTTTTTTTAGAACAACTTTCGCCCACCTGTTGGCCTACTGCGCCAACCGATTACCAGAAATCAGCAACGATTTATACCAAATTGACGATGCCATGCGGGCAGGTTTTGGTTGGCAATTAGGCCCTTTTCAAATATGGGACGCCCTAAGTTTAAACACAGGTATAAATATGATTGCCGAACAAGAGAAAACTTTAGCACCCTGGGTTTCGCAAATGCTTAAAAAGGGTAACTACTCTTTTTATAAAACAATAAACGGCATCAGCCATTTTTACCACATGGCAAGTAATACGTATCAAATCATCCCCCAAAGGGAAAAAATAATTACTTTAAACAATTTGCGCCCTACTAAAACCGTATTTAAAAATGCCGCCACCACACTTATTAAATTAGGGGATGGTATTGTAAACCTAGAATTTAATTCAAAACTTAACATTATTAATATTGATGTTTTAGAAGGCATAAATGAAGCACTAAATCTTGCCGAATCTCAATTTAAGGGTTTGGTAATTGCAAATCAGACAACTAATTTTTCGGCTGGTGCCGATTTAAGTTTGATACTTCAATTAGCCCAAAAGCAAGATTGGGATGGCTTAAACCGTTTTATTAAATTTTTTCAAAATACTAGCATGCGCATTAAATATGCTGCAATACCAATTGTAGTTGCTACGCAAGGTATGGTTTTGGGTGGGGCTTGCGAAATATGCTTACACGCCAGTTTTATACAATTACACGCCGAAACTTATATGGGCCTGGTAGAGTGTGGTGTGGGTTTACTGCCTGCTGGTGGTGGCTGTAAAGCTTTTGCAGATTTAGCCGCAAACGAGTTTAAAAATAATACTTTAGAAAGTAATTTTTTAAAAAACAGGTTTCTTACTATTGCTTCTTCTAAGGTTTCTACTTCGGCATTAGAAGCTGTAGAAATGGGCTTTTTAAATGAAGGAAATTACGGTATATCGCTTAATAAAGACACTTTAATATTTGATGCTAAACAAAAAGCATTAGAATTAAGTAAGCATTATACAGCACCGCAACCTAGCAACATAAAAGTATTAGGCAACACTACATTAGCTGCTTTTTATACACATTGTAACAACCAAAAAGCAGCGGGTTTAATTAGCGATTATGATGAATTTATTTTCAAAAAACTGGCTTATGTTTTATGCGGCGGTAACCTATCGGCACCTAGTTTTGTAAGCGAGCAATATTTGTTAAAATTAGAGCGTGAGGCTTTTTTATCGCTTTGCGCTGATGAAAGAACACAGCATAAAATAGCCAAAATTGTACAAAATTCAATAAACTAAACCTCTTTTATGGAAGAAGCCTATATTATTGCCGCTTACCGAAGTGCCGTGGGAAAAGCTCCCAAAGGCGTTTTTAGGTTCTCCAGAGCCGATGACTTGGCTGCCGATGTAATAAAATTTATGTTAGCAAAATCACCAAATCTAGACCCGCAAACTATTGATGATGTAATAGTTGGCTGCGCTACTCCCGAAGGTGCACAGGGTTTAAATATTGGGCGGATGGTATCGTTACTGGCTTTGCCCACCCAAAAAGTACCCGGCCTTACGGTTAACCGTTATTGCGCATCGGGTTTAGAAACTATAGCAATGGCGGTGGCTAAAATTCGCAGTGGTATGGCACATTGCATTGTTGCTGGCGGCGCCGAAGTAATGAGTACGATGGCATTTGGTGGGATAAATTTTGCTCCCAACCCAAAAATTGTAAACCAAAACCCCGATTATTATTGGGGAATGGGTTTAACTGCCGAGGCCGTAGCTAAAGAATATGGCATAAGCCGAATTGCCCAAGACGAGTTTGCGCTACAATCTCACCAAAAAGCTATAAAAGCTATTGATAGTGGCTGTTTTAAAAATCAAATTGTACCTATTAGCATTGAGGAAGTATATGTGGATGATGATATGCAAAAATTACATAGAACTTATAAAGTTGATACCGATGAAGGACCAAGGCGAGAAACTAATTTACAAGCTTTATCCAACTTAAAACCAGTTTTTACACTAAACGGAACGGTAACTGCAGGTAACTCGTCGCAAACATCAGACGGTGCAGCGTTTGTGCTCATTGTATCAGAAAGTAAATTAAAAGAACTAAATGTTGCCCCAATTGCCCGTTTGGTAAGCTATGCCGTTGCTGGTGTTGCACCACGAATTATGGGAATTGGCCCAGTAGAAGCTATACCTAAAGCGTTAAAAGCCGCAGGCTTAAACCTAAATGATATTGATTTAATAGAACTTAACGAAGCCTTTGCTGCGCAAGCTTTGGCAGTTATAAACACTTTGAATTTGAACCTTGATATTACAAATATTAACGGCGGGGCAATTGCATTAGGCCACCCGTTAGGTTGTACAGGCGCAAAATTAACGGTGCAAATTTTAGCCGAATTGCAGCAACGTAAACAAAAATACGGCTTGGTTACCATGTGTGTAGGCACAGGGCAGGGGGCAGCTGGGGTTTTTGAAATGTTGTGATGATGGGAGATAAAATTATAGGAGTAGGATGGCAGAATTATAATTTTTGTTAGAGACCTGAGTTAGATTAACAAAACATTGTTTATTATAGTTTTATCATGATTTGGGCGTATCCCGCCTGCCGGCAGGCAAGGTAACACGCCCTAATCAGTATTGAAACAATACTTATTAATCGAACTTAGCTTATAAACTATTTCTTGCGTTAACGATTACAACGGCCTGCCAGGCAGGCATTAAACGCCCTAATCCTTACAAATAAAAATTTATTTATCAAACTCATCTAAAATAATTTCCAAATACTCAATTCAAATTTAATAATACCTAAAATTAAAAATGTTGCACATAAATATGTGAAGGTAAATAATATAAGCTGTTGCTAATTTTATAAATAAAAAGGGTGATGAAAAATCAAAAATTTCGAAATCATAAATTTGTACATTTGCAAATATGGTATCAATAATTTTAAAAAGAGGTAAAGAGAAAGCAGTTTTACAACGCCATCCATGGGTGTTTTCGGGTGCATTACAACAGGTAAATGGCAAACCCGAAAACGGACAGTTGGTTTCGGTTTATAGTTTTGATAAAGAATTTTTGGCTTATGGCCATTACAACCAACAATCTAGAGTTGCCATTAGGTTATTAGAATGGGACGAAAGCCAAACACCAAACGAAGCATGGTGGCGCAAACGCATACAAACTGCCGTTGCCAACCGTGGCCATATTTTAAACCATAGTAACAATACTTGCAGGTTGGTATATAGCGAATCGGATTTTTTACCAGGATTAATTGTTGATAAGTATGCAGATTATCTTTCGGTACAAATTTTAACAACAGGTATAGAACGCAACAAAACTGTTATTATTGATGAATTGCAAAAACTTACAGGCGCAAAAGGCATTTACGATAAAAGCGATTTAACGGCTAGAGCGCATGATGGTTTAGAAGCATCGTCAGGTATTTTATGGGGTGCAAACCCGCCCGAGTTTGTTGAAGTTGTAGAGAATGGTGTAAAATATCACATAAATATTGCCGAAGGGCAAAAATCGGGCTTTTACTGCGACCAACGCAATAACCGCAAAACAGTTGCTAATTACACAAATGGCAAAACAGTTTTAGATTGTTTTAGCTACAGTGGCGGTTTTACGTTAAACGCATTAGCAAGTGGGGCATCGCAAGTTACAGCCGTTGATAGCTCGGCATTGGCCCTAGAAACTTTGCAAAAAAACATTGTTTTAAATGGCTTTGGTGCCTATAATACAAAAACCATACACAGCGATGTTAATAAACAACTTCGGGTTTTTAAAGAAGAAGAAAGAGTTTTTGATGTAATTATTTTAGACCCCCCAAAATATGCACCATCACGTTCGGCATTAGATAAAGCCGCCCGAGCATATAAAGACCTTAACCGATTGGCAATGCAACTTTTACCCGTAGGTGGTTTATTAGCTACTTTTAGCTGCTCGGGTGCGGTTGATATGGAAACTTTTAAACAAATTATTGCTTGGGCTGCGTTAGATGCTGGCAAAGAAATACAAATTGTACAACAACTACACCAACCAGAAGATCACCCTGTTAGGGTTTCGTTTACCGAAGGCGAGTATTTAAAAGGTTTATTATTACGTATTGGATAAAAGGTTATTACCTAAACTTTTTTTAGAAAAACAATTGTGGGTTAGTTTTAAGTATTCTATCAAAAATTATTGCGGTTGCCTCGGCATCGCCCATTGCCCGGTGACGAGCTTTAATTTCGATGGCTAAGCTATCACAAAGTTTACCCAAGCTATATGATTTTAAGCCCAAAAATGCTTTCCTGCTCAATTTTACAGTGCAAAGAGTTTCTCGGTTAAAATTGTGCCCAATATTTTTAAACCCATTTTTAATAAAATTGTAATCGAAACTTACGTTATGGGCAACAAATACACAATTTTGTGTAAGCTCTAGTATTTCACTGGCTACATTTATAAACTTTGGCGCATTGGAAACCATTTGATTATTGATGCCCGTTATAGTGGTAATGTAGTATGGAATATCACACTCGGGGTTTATTAAAGTACTAAAACGCTTGGTAATGGTTTCCCCATTGTGTATAATAATAGCAATCTCGGTTATTTTATCGAAATTTGGTCTACCTCCTGTTGTTTCAATATCTACTATTGCGTACATTTTAATTAGGTTTTTTTTATGGAATAAAATTGTGAAATATTTTTATTAAAAAATAATATTAACCTCAGTTCGATTAATAAATGTTGTTTTTGTTATGATTAGGACGTTTTAACACGCTCTTCACTGTATCTTTTTTTATTTAACTATCCCCCCAACCCCCGAAAGGGGAGATACGGCGTAAAAAAAGGATGCCGCTGCGATCGTTAACGCAAAAAATAGTTTATAACATTGATAAACAGTGGTTTATATTAGAATTAACAATCGAACTCAGATTATTAGTGAAACCGTTTCAAAATATTGAAAAAAATTGTGGTAATTTTTAATTTTAGCGGGTAAATTAAAGCCTACAAATGATTTCCTTAATTCTGTTTCTTTTTTTAGTGTGTAGTAAGCTTGTGATGGTATGCGAAATAAGTTGTCTTAAATATCATAATTTATTTAAAACTTAACCCTAAAATGTTCTTTTTCTCTATCTGTTTTAAAAAAAACTAATCCTATCCAAAACAAATCTATAGTTAAGGTAACTTGTGGGTGTTGTTTAATTTGTTGCCAAGCGTTTTTCATACCCTTACTCCAATAAATATCATCAAAAATAAAAAGCGAGTTTTGGTGGGCTTTGGGTAAAAGTTGTTTAAAATAATCGAGAGTTGCTTTTTCTTGATGATTACCATCAACAAAAACAAAATCTATTTGTGGTAAATCTTCTATTAAATTGGGTAGGTTTTGGTTAAAATCTCCTACCAATACTTGCACATTATTAGTTTGTAAAGAATTGAGGTTTTTGCTAGCTTGAGCTGCTGTTTGTGGGCAACCCTCCATTGTAAAAACTTTTGAAAGTGGTGCAGCTTTACTAATATAGGCGGTAGTTAAACCCAAACAAGTGCCAAACTCGATTGCATTTGTTGGCTTATTATGTTTAATTAACCTATAAATTAGTTGAGCCAATTTTTTGGGTTTAAGGGCATTCTTCGCAATTTGTTTAACTTGCTTTTGTTTGTTATTGTTAATGTGCGACCCTGCACCTAAATCGGTTATGGTTAAGTAATTTTGGTTTTTAAGTAATTTTTTTCTTAAACTTTCTATCTCAATATAATCTTCATTATCTTTAAAATTGTAAATTACTTCATCAATTAAATTGTACACAAATGGCGAATGCACTCCGTGGCGGTTGTTTGCATTTTTAAGGTGTTTTAAATAATGAGTAAAAAGATGGAAATTGAACATGAAAACAAAAGTAATTAAATTAGTCAAAGTAGTCGTAAGTCATTTTAGTCAAAATAGTTGTAAGTCAATTAGTCGTAAGTCAGTTTAGTCAAAATAGTTGTAAGTCAGGAGAGTCAAATTAGTCGTAAGTCGAATTAGTCGTAAGTCAAGAGAGTCAAAATAGTCGTAAGACAACTAGTTTCCACTTCACATTATCGTCGACTAATAAAAAGATTTATGACTGTAAAAGACTTACGACTATAAAACGTTAAAAAATGACTAATTGACTTACGACTAAAAAAAACTTACGACTATAACACGCCAAACAAATGACTATTTTGACTTACGACTAAAATAACTTACGACTAAACTAATAACAATATGCAAAACGAAAAAGAAATTATCGCTATTATAAAACTTTTAGACGACCCAGATGAGCAGATTTTTATGCTTATTGAAGATAAAATTTTATCGTACGGAAGTGATATTATTGAGCATTTAGAAACTGCTTGGGCACAATCGTTTGATGCCTTGTTACAAAAACGTATCGAAAACTTAGTTCACAAAATACAATTTAACAACGTTAAGCAAGATTTAGCGCTTTGGCACAACAGCGGTAGTTTTGATTTATTAAGAGGGGTTTTAATTGTTAACAAATATCAATATCCAGACCTTGAAGAACAAAAGATTATAAACCAAATTGAGGCTATAAAACGCGAAGTATGGTTACAATTAATAAACGATTGTAGCCCAGCCGAAACCGTAAAAATAATTAACAATGTGTTTTATAACATGTACCGTTTCTCGGGCAATACCGTTAACCACCAAGACCCCCAAAATTCGTACATAAGCCAAGTTTTAGAAAGCAAAAAAGGCAACCAAATTAGTTTATCTATTATATATTCTATAGTTGCACAAAAATTAGATATTCCTATTTATGGCATTAACTTACCGCAACATTTTGTTTTAGGGTATGTTAACGATGTAAAAAAGGAAGAAACCGACCCGGCGGTTTTGTTTTATATTAACACCTTTAACAAAGGGTATATATTTGGCAAACGAGATATAGAGCAGTTTTTGTGGCAGCTTAAAATAGCCCCTAGTATACATTTTTATGAACCTTGCCCCAATGCCGAAATTATAAAAAGGGTATTACGTAATCTCATATCATCGTACCAAAAAGCAGGTTTAAACCACAAGGCCGATGAAGTAAGCGAATTATTAGATATTTTGTTGTAAGCTATGATTTAGGCTTTTTAATTTCGGGTTTAGTTTGGGTTTTCTTTTTCCCAAAAAAAGTATTATGTATAAATTCGGCAAATGTATCGTACTCTTGGGTATAAACTAAACCTATACCGTTTATATAAATATCGCGGTTAAGGTTAAAAAAATCACGATTTGCCGGTCTTTGAAAACCTTTTATTGCAAAGCTTGCATCCTTTTTAATATTGTAATTTATTTCTAAATCGCGAGTAACATCGGTAATTGCAGTGTTAAAAAGATTGTTGTTTACAATGCTACTTTGTGCACTGTAGCGGTTATTAGAAAAATTACCACGTAAGGTAACACGGTTATCCCATAAGCTGTAAGTGCCTCCCAATTCGCTTACCGAGCGAACGTTAAAATCCAGGTTTTTTATTTGTAACGATTGCGATAGTATATTGTTGAATTTGCTAAAAGCAAGCTCGAGGCCAGAACCTAATAAATCGCTATTTTGAAAACCTAAACCACCGTTTGCGCTGCCGCTAAAACTATTACGTACAACTAAGTTTATTACTTGTTGGTTTTCGTTGTCTTTATTATTAAGGTATCCGCCTAAGCGTGTTTTAATATCGGTATTGTTTGGAAACTCTAATTCAAACTTAATATCGGGCGAAAAAAGCGAATTTGTTAAAATCATGTTAGCTTGCGCTAAAACAGTTTCGTTACGTCTGTCGTCGGTTTGGGTTTGCCCTGCAGCCAAATATAATGGAGATATAGGTGTGCGTGTTAAATAAGCTGCATTAATATTTATATTGGCGTTTGATGGGTCTCCAGTCCATCTAATATCGCTACCTTTTTTAATGTCGAAAGTTTTGTTAATTACATTGTTTGCTGTAAAATCAAACTTACCATTGTTAATTACATAATCGCCATACATTTCAAAATCGCCCAATGTGGTAATTAAAAGCCTTAAATCGGCGTTACCGGTACCCATTAAATTACCTACTGGTGTTAATATTTTAACTTGTGCAGCATCATCAACCCTCAGTTGAAAATCCATTGATAAGCCTTTAAAAAAATTATCTCCAACTTGATTATTACGTAAAGTATCTTTTGAAACATAAAAAATAAAATCGTTTGCACCCACCGTTGCTGCATTATTTAACGGAATGGTAAAGTTGGTTCCTTTATCGGTTTTGGCATTAATTACAATTTTTAGAGCATCGGTTGGGCCGTTAAAGTTAAAATCGCCTGTGGCAAAAGCTAAACCGTAATAAGGCTGGTTGTTTTTAGCAGTGGTGTTTAAAGCCATAAATTTTGTGGCACTAACGTTTACTTCAATATCGGGGTTGGCAGGGTTTGCTAAATCAACCGTACCATTTACAAGCGCTTTATTTTGCTGTGCATCCTTAATAACCAACTCGTTAATTAGTATCATACTATTTTGTATAAGTACCTTATCGTTAATGGTGTAAGCGGTATTTAAATAATTTACCGTTAAACTTGCGTTCTCTAATGCGGCAGTACCATTAATTTGGGGGGCTTTAAAGGGGCCAGTAATTTTTAAATTAGATGATATCTGACCCGATAAATTTGAGACAATATCGTTTACAAAAGGGTCGAAAATTATTAATTCGGTTTTATCTAAAAAAACGTTTAAATCTAAATTATTGGTCTCGCTCTTAATATCAATTGCGCCTTTAATGTCTAGTGTTTTTAGGCCTTTATTATCAATGGTTGCATTTACATCTATCAAATTGGTTTGGTTATTAAAGCCAGTTGATAGCTGCATATTACCAATAAAAGTTTTGTTATATTGTAAAGATTCAATCGTAATATCCGACTCAATATTGGGGTTTGTTAACAACGATGATAAGTGAACGTTGCCATTTAATGTACCCAATAAATTTACGCCCGAGCCTTTGGTTAACTTACTTAAGGTTTTTAGACTTAGGTTTTCAATTGCAACATTCAACAAATCGTCGGCATTGTCTGATATTGAGCCATTTACTGCCACCAATTGTTTGTTGTTACCCAATGTAAAACCTTCAATAATAGTTTTGTTGTTTTCAAACTTTATTCGAGCTTTATCTTGCACTTTCCACACTTGGTTATCTACAATAATATCCGAAGGTAGTATGCTTAATTTAGCAGTTGTATCTGTCCCAAACTCTACCAAGCCGTACAAATCAAGCTGATTATCGGCGCTTTTGTCAGATAGTTTTACGTTAAACGTTAAGCTATCATTACGTAAACTGTTTTGTAAAATTACGTTTTGGGTAATTATACTATCGGTTATATTTATTTTATCAATAGCTATAATAACCTCTAAACTTTTGGGTAAAGTGTTTTGGTCGATAATGATATTATGGTACACCATTTTATTAAACTTAATGGTTTTAACAAAACCGGTAAGACTTACCAAGCCCGAGTCGGAGTTAAATTTACCATTAAAACTCCCCCTTTCGGGGATGCTTAACGTGGGTAAAAAAATGGAAGTTAACACATCCATATTTTTTAAATCGAAATCGAATTGGAAATTTTGTTTTTTAGGAGGTGTGATATTTGTTTTTAATGATGGGATATATTTTTTAAGAACCACTTTAAATGCCGATGGTAAAGTGTTTAAATCGTATTGGCCTTTCAGGTTAGCATCGCCAAAATCAGATTTTAAAGCCAGCAACCTATTTATACCAAAACCTTGTGCTTTTAAATTTACCGAATCTATTTTATATGCCGATTTTGCCGTTTGTACTTTTATACTATTTAATGCTAAATCGCCAGCAATATTTGCCAAACTATTGCCAGTAAATTTGGTGTTAAATTCGGCATCAACTGTTATGGTATCGTTAATAAATTTAAGCTTACGCAAATTTGCTTGGCCTATTTTAGCATAAAAATCAAACTCGGGAAATTTGGGTTTTAAATTTGCGCTACCATTAAAATCTAGTTTTAAATTAACATCGTTAACAGCAATTTTACCTTTAAATAACTGGTTGGCAAACAAACCTTTTAATGCAATATTGTGGTAGCGGTAATTATTAAAATCAAGGTATGCAATGGTGGTATTTATATTTTGGTTAAGCTTATTAAAATTAAAACCCGAGCCTTTTATAGCCAACTTTAACGATGTTTGGCCAAGCTGATTTTCATTAACTAATTGCCCCAACTCAAAATTATAAACCTGTACAGTACCATTATAAAACGGAGTGCCGGCCTTATTAATTTTTAAATTCACATCGGTTTTTATGCGACCCATTTTAGTTTTAAAATCGCCGTAGGCAATAAAATCGTTTGTAAAACCAGTAAACTGCCCTTTAAAATTAACGTTGCCAAATTTATTTACTAGTGTAGGAATTATTGATTTTTTGTTGCCAGTGGCTTTGTAAATAATGTAATCTAAATCGGTTTTGTTGGTAGCTAATTGGCTAAATTTTAGGTTTAAAAAAGTGTTTTTAATATCGGGCAAACCCTTAACCAAAAAATCGCCATTAAAATACGATGCCTTACCAACTTTTACCTGTAAGTTTTTAGCTTTTAGGTTTTTTACTATTCCTTTAACGTTTCCGTTAACCTCTATACCTAAATTTATTTTGTTTAACGCCGATGAAAAATAAGCCACATCTTGAGCCGCAATTTTGGCATCCCTAAAATGCCCTTCCATAGTAACTTTGTTTTCGAAATCATCAAAATCATTAAAACTTTTAAACGTCATACTAAAAAAATCTTTCAAGGCTGATTTTGGTGTAATTAATTTAAGTTGATTTAAAACAATTTTATTGGTATCAATAACCGCATTTGCACTTAACTCGTTTAAAACAAAACCGCTTTTTTCGGTAAAACTTAGCTTGTTAATTTTCGCTTTAAATAAGTAGTTTTTAATATCTAAACCCAACAATGCAATGTTTAAATGCTTTAAATGTACATCTTCGTAATTAACGTGTTTTATTAAAGGCTCGTTGTACAAAAAGTTTTTGTACTTAAAATCAAAGTTTTTTATGGTTACTTTATCAAAAGTAATATCGAAGGGGTCTTTTTTTGTGGTATCAACTTTACCACTATCAAAGTATTTTATAATAAAACTAAGGTTTGATGAGCTGTCTTTCAGTTTTTTCAAATAAAACTTACCGTTGTACAACTCAATATTATTAAGGGTAATTTTACGCTCGGTAAAAGGGGAAAAGTAATTGATATCAATCACCAATTTAGGTGCTAAAAGCAAGGTGTCTTTTTGCAAATCCTCAATATACAAACCCTCTAAAACTAACGATTTAAATGGCTTTAAGTACAAACTTTTAACCTCAACCCGGGTTTTTAACTCGCCCGATAAATACTTAGTTGCCTTTTGTGCCGCCCAAGTTTGTACAGGCGGTAAGCGCAAAGCAAGTATAATACCGCCTAAAAAAAGCAACAAAAACAGCAAAAGCCAAAGCGTTATTTTTAATAGTTTTTTAATAGGTTTACGTTTTAAAATTTAAAAGCTAATATGTCGCAAATTATTTTGGGTATCGAGTCATCTTGCGATGAAACCTCAGCATCTGTTTGTATAAACGGTAAAATAGTATCAAACATTATTGCAGGGCAAACTATACACCAAAATTATGGTGGCGTAGTGCCCGAGTTAGCCTCGCGGGTACACCAGCAAAACATTATTCCCACAGTGCACCAAGCCATAATTGATGCAAAAATAAGCAAAAAAGATATTAATGCAGTAGCTTTTACACGTGGCCCGGGTTTATTAGGTTCGTTATTAGTTGGTGTATCATTTGCAAAAGCTTTTGCCCTAGGTTTAAATATCCCTTTAATTGAGGTAAACCACGTACAGGCACATATTTTGGCACATTTTATAGCTCCCAAAAATTCGCAAAACCACATTTTCCCCACCTTTCCGTTTTTATGTTTAACAGTTTCGGGCGGGCATACACAAATAGTTTTGGTAAAAAATTATTTCGATATGGAAATTATTGGCCAAACCCTAGACGATGCCGCAGGCGAAGCATTTGATAAAACGGCAAAAATTTTAGGTTTACCTTACCCTGGCGGCCCCTTGGTTGATAAATATGCCCAGCTTGGTCAGCCCGTTTACAAATTTACCGAACCTAATATTGCCGATTTAAACTTCAGCTTTAGCGGCTTAAAAACTGCTATTTTATATTTTGTTAGAGATAATGTGAAAACCAATCCCAATTTTTTAGCGCAAAATATGAACAATATTTGCGCATCGGTACAAAGCCGTATTGTTTCTATTTTAATAAACAAACTAAAAAAAGCTGCTAAACTCCATAACATTACACAAATTGCTATTGCGGGTGGGGTATCGGCAAATTCGGGTTTGCGGGCAGCCTTAAAAGCCGAAGCGCAAATTAATAATTGGCAAACTTTTATTCCCGATTTTGAGTACTGTACCGATAATGCCGCAATGATAGCCATTGCCGGCTATTACAAATATTTGAATAACGATTTTGTGGGGCAAGATATTTCGCCAATGCCAAGGATGGCGATTTAGATGGTGGTGGTTTATAATTTGGGCGTTCCCCGAAAAGGGGCGGGCTTTTCGCTCATAGCTTTTTTATATCGCACACTCCCTACCCCTAAAAAGGGCCGAAAAGTGTGCAATAAAAAAAAGGCTAACCGCTGCAATCCCTAACGCAAAAAAAGCGAGTAGATTTTAGTATAAAAAAAAAATAATCTGGAGATAACTAATATATCGGATGTAAAAAAAAAGATGCTTTATTTGCTGATATATTTGATGAAATAATGCTTATACAAAAATACCTTTCTTATAACAGAAGTATTTAATTACCTTTAATTATATGATACCGTTTTCATTTATTATTATTACGTATAATGAAGAATTACACTTACCTAGGTTATTAAATTCGATTAAAGGGTTAAATGCTCAAACTTTTGTGCTTGATTCGGGCAGTACAGATAAAACACTGGAAATATGTTCACAATATGGCGTAACAGTTGCCCAAAAGGTTTTCGAAAATCACCCAAAGCAATGGCATCACGCATTAAATTGTTTTACAATCACAACCCCTTGGGTAATTTGTTTAGATGCCGACCAAATAGTTAGTCCCGAGCTTATTGTACGATTACAACATTTTAGAGACGAGAATTTTACCCACATTAACAGTATATATTTTAATCGTAAAAATATTTTTAAAGGTAGGTGGTTAAAATATGGCGGTTATTACCCATTTTATTTACTTAAAATGTTTAGGTATAAAATTGGATTTTCGGATTTAAATGAAAACATGGATCATCGTTTTATTGTACCTGGAAAATCAATGATTTGGAAAGAGGGACATATTATAGAAGAGAATTTAAAAGAAAACAACATTTCATTTTGGCTAAATAAACATAACAAATACAGCGATTTGGTGGCTGATGAAGAAATTGAGCGTATTTACGAATTAAGAAACCAAACTTTAACCCCCAATTTTTTCGGTACACCCGATGAAAGAACTGCTTCATTAAAAAAATTATGGTGGAAACTTCCTTTATATTTGCGACCTATATTGTATTTTTTATATCGAATGATTTTTAAATTAGGTTTTTTAGATGGCAAACAAGGTATTATTTTTCACTTTTTGCAAGCATTTTGGTTTCGACTAATTGTTGACATTAAAATTGAAGAAAAATTAAAAAACAAAAAATGAATATTCCACTAAAATTTAAAACCATTTTAACTACGTTAAAAAACAACCCTGCAATAAAGTTTACAATTGTATTTTTGATTTTGTACTTCCTATTTGATAACGCAAATAAGTTTTTTAACAATGTAAACACGCCTACTGCCCAATATTATAACCCCTACATAAGCGAGCATTTTAATTATATTCAACTGCTGCGTACCAGTTTAATACTATCAACAGTTAAAATAATGGAGATGCTGGGCTATTTTATGATGTACTCTAAAACCCAAATTTTAGCTTTAAATGGCATACCAAGCAATATAAATTACAGCTGCTTAGGTTTAGGCGTTTTAAGTTTTTGGGTAGCTTTTGTTTTAGCTTTTCCTAAACCAATTAAACAAAAACTAAGATTTTTAATTAAAGGCATTGTAGCTATTTTTTTTCTAAACGTTTTTAGATTGGTAATTCTAACTATTTTAACGGTAGAAATACCAAACGAAATAGAGTATTTTACCTATCATCATGATGCATTTACTTTTTTTGTATATTCCATTTTATTTGCCATGATTTATTTTTGGGTTAAAAAAAATAATATTGTTAGTCAAAATTAATACAATGCTTAATCAAAACAACATTGTACAGCTTGCAAAAAACTTCGATACTAAAGATTTTAATATTGGAGC
Organism: Sphingobacteriales bacterium; assembly: GCA_004294495.1. Lineage (GTDB taxonomy): Bacteria > Bacteroidota > Bacteroidia > Sphingobacteriales > Sphingobacteriaceae > Pseudopedobacter. Next base: position 8,769 of record REAS01000061.1, on the reverse strand, counting down.
TTCGTTTTTAAAACAAACGCTTTGGTATTTTACTAGCTGTTTATTTTTTAGATCGGGTATTATGCCGTTTAGCAGCGTATTAGTAGCAATATTAAAATGTTTTGGGGCCAAAATTGGCAATGAAGTACGAATCAAACCCTTCATTTACATTAAATACCCTTGGAAATTAACCATTGGAGATTATAGTTGGCTAGCCGAATGCTTTATTGAGAACCTTGACTATGTTAGCATTGGCACAAACTGTTGCATATCGCAAAATGCAGTTTTAATGACGGGCAATCACAATTATAAAAAAACCACCTTCGATTTGTTTACCCAACCCATTATTTTAGAAGATGGTGTTTGGATTGGTGCGAGTGCCTTGGTAAGCCCGGGTGTAACATGTAAAAGTCATTCGGTTTTAACAATGGGCTCGGTTGCTACCAAAAATTTAGATGCTTATAGCATTTACCAAGGTGTACCAGCCATAAAAGTTAAAAACCGTGAGTTAAGCTAAAGTATTATGTTGCATAAAACTGCCGGTATAGTTTTAAAAACTACCAATTATGCCGAAAGTAGTGTAGTTGCAAAAATATATACGCAACAATTTGGGTTACAATCGTACATGATAAACGGGGTAAAAAAACCCAAAGCTAAAATTCGTATGAATATGCTGCAACCGCTAAGCCTGTTAGATATGGTGGTTTATCATAAACCTAATGGTGGTATACAACGCATATCCGAAGCCCGCTCTGCTCCTATTTTACAAACTATACCTTACCATATTGTTAAAAGCAGTATTGCCCTATTTATTAACGAAATGCTATACAAAACGCTAAAGCAAACCGATAACGAACCTGCATTGTATAATTTTTTTCACAATGCAATTGTATATTTAGACCAAACCGAAGAAAACTGCGCAAACTATGCTCCAGTTTTTTTAATGAAATTGAGCAGTTTTTTAGGCTTTATGCCTGATATTTCGTTTGCCGACTCCGCAAAATTTTTCGATTTGCAAAACGGAATATTCATCAACTCAATCCCTAATCACCCGCACTGCATAAGCGAAAACCATTTAAAATATTGGTTAGCTATATTGCGTTGCCCAATAACCGAAACTCACTTACTAACATTAAACTCTCAAAATCGCAAAGTTTTACTCCAACACATTATTACCTACTACAGTTTGCATATTGATAATTTTGGGTTGATAAACTCGCACTTGATATTAGAAAATGTATTGAATTAGAAAAAATCACTAATCAAAAAAAATATTAGAAGCTTTTTTGTTTTATGGCTACTTATTTTAACAAAAAAGCAAACAGAAAACCCTACCTAAAATCGGGCTTTTGCTTTATTTCTTTAATATGGTTTACCAAATCCATCACTTCAAAAGCATTTTCTAATTTAAAATTTCCGCTTCGGGTGCGGCATAATGCCGATAAATAAGCACCATTATTTAGCTTCTTACCAAAATCAAAAGCCAACGACCGTATGTAAGTACCTTTGCTACAAACAACTCTAAATTGCACCAGAGGCAATGCAATGTTTGTAATTTCAAACTCCGTAATGGTTATTTTTCGGGAAGGTATTTCAATTGCTTCGCCCCTACGGGCTTTTTCGTATAAACGTTCCCCATCAATTTTTAACGCCGAATATATAGGTGGGTATTGATCTATTTCGCCAATAAATTGTAATGCGTTTTGGATAATTTGTTCTTCAGTTAATCCCGAAAGGCTAAATATTTCATCAGTTTCGGTTTCCATATCGTACGATGGCGTAGTAGCACCCAACGTAAAAGTGCCAGTATATTCTTTCTCTTCAGCTTGGTAACTATCTATTTGCTTGGTTAATTTTCCAGTGCAAATAATTAATAAGCCGCTTGCAAGTGGGTCTAAAGTACCGGCGTGGCCAACTTTAAGTTTAAGTGGTTTAAACGAGTTGCGTAATTTACCAACAACATCAAAAGATGTCCAGCCGCAAGGTTTGTTAATAAGCAAGACTTCGCCGTCGGTAAAATTAAAATCCGGAAAGTTTTTTTTTTCTTCGCTCATTAAATTATTTGGAGGGGCTGGCCAATAAAATACAACACCAAAATAATTGCACCCACAATAATGCGATAAATACCAAAAGCTTTAAAACCGTGTTTACTAAGGTAGCCAATAAAGCTTTTTATGGCAATCATGGCTACTATAAAGCCCACCACATTGCCAATTAAAAGCAAGTTTATTTCTTGGTTGGTTATAATGTGGCCTTCTTTATAAAAATCGTATAATTTTTTGGCTGTTGCACCAAACATTGTAGGTACGGCTAAAAAAAACGAAAATTCGGCAGCGGCTTTACGAGTTAATTTTTGCGACATACCACCAACAATGGTTGCCGCAGAGCGAGATGTGCCCGGTATCATGGATAGGCACTGAAAAAAGCCAATTTTTATTGCCGTAGCGTAGCTTATTTGGTCGGTATCATCAATATCAGCATTTTTAAACCATTTATCTACAAATAATAAAATAATACCACCCAGCAATAAAGCTATAGCAACCCCTAACGGACTTTCTAATAACTGGTCTATTTTTTTGTTAAATAGTAAGCCAAAAACAGCGGCTGGTATAAATGCGGCTAATAGTTTAAAGTAAAAATCAAACGATTTAAAAAATCTTTTAAAATATAAAACCAAAACCGACAATATAGTGCCCAACTGTATGGCAACGGTAAAAAGTTTTATAAAATCATTGCTTTTTATTCCCATAATGGCCGTACCTAAAATTATATGCCCAGTTGATGATACGGGTAAAAATTCGGTTATGCCTTCAATTACGGCAAGTATAACAGCTTGTAAAACAGTCATTACGCTTTAGATTTTGCTTTTTTTAAGATGGCATAAAAGCCAAATATAAAACCACCAATAACTACAATAGGAGCCAAAATAATTTTACGGAAACTGTAAATATCTGTACTACCGCTCATTAACGCAAAGCCAATAATCACTATAAATATGCTTACCAAAAGTAGTTGGTAGTTTATTTTTTCAAAAACAAATGTACTGGCATTTGTGGGTGTAGAAGTTATTTTTTTCTCCATTTTTATCTGTATAAATTATTGGTTTTTATTTTTAAATATTTAGTTACCGCAAAAAAGGTGCTAAAGCCCGATATTAAAATCCCCACTCCTATTACTCCTAAAAATACCAAACCAAATTCGTAATAGTTTCTTAAAATTACTAATTCGGGTATTTGTTGCTGACTAAAATATAAAGTACCAATTAGTAATATAATAGCAATTAAACCAGCAATTAAGCCGTGTAAAATACCATAAAGTATAAAAGGCCAACGTATAAACCCACGTGTAGCACCAACTAATTGCATACTTCTAATTAAAAACCTTTGCGAATATATTGCCAATCGTATGGTATTGTTTATTAACGCAATTGCTATAATTAATAATACTGCACCAAAACAAAGCAACACTAACGATATGGTTTGTATGTTTTGGTTTATGTTTTCTATTAACGATTTTTGGTACCTAACTTCGTTAACCAAGGTATTATTTTTTAGCAAAATACTTAATAGCTCTATACTTTTAGGATTAGCATAATCGGCATTTAAATAAACATCAATAGAGGACAATAGCGGGTTATACCCTAAAAATCTTATAAAATCTTCGCCTAAATCTTCAGTTAAGTTTCTGGCAGCCAACTCTTTGCTTATGTACTGCGTAGATTTTATTTTAGGATTAGTTTCAATTTCTTTTTGCAAAGCTAAAACATCCACTTCTTTTGTACCCTCGTTAATAATTACGTTTAGTACAATGTTTTCTTTAACATAGTTTGATAAATTTTTACCGTGTACCAATATTAAACCTAACAAACCCAACATTAATAGTACTAATGAGATGCTAATAACCGTAGATATGTAAATGGTTTTTGTTTTTTTTGACGATGTACTATCTTCAAACTCTTCCATAATTGCAAATATAGGATGCTAAAATAGTAAACCTATTTTAAATGGCTAAATTATTTGATAAGGTAAATTTTATTTAACAATTTTTGGCTATTTCTTTTTGCGCTAATTTTCATTTATAAAATCAAAGCTGAATTTTAGCCCAATTTTTTCAACAGTAATTATGGTTTTTCAACAAAATTTCCAACAAAATCATAAAACCAACTCAACTTCCTTTAAATTATACTGTTGTTGCCCAATATCGGTTTCCAAAATCAGTAAACCAGTTTGGCTAACTCCAACAATTGCTGCATCAAATATTTGCTTTCCATTGTTAAATTGGCACAGTTTGTTAAGCCTAAATAAGCGAGAGATAAACAAGCTATCCAAATTATTGGCAATTTCTAATTCAAAATAACGGGTTTCAATAGCCAATAAAATTTCGCTCAAAAGGGTCATCAAATCAAAATCAACACCTAAAATATTTGTTAGCGAGTTTGCGTTTTTTAAGTCCTCATCAAAAACAGTTTGGTTAACATTTAAGCCTATGCCTATTACGCTTTCGCTGATTTTTTGGCCTCTAACCGTATTCTCAATCAATATACCACCAATTTTATCGTTGTTAAAATAAATGTCGTTAGGCCATTTTATTTTACAGTTATTACCTAAAATTTTTATTAAACAATCGGTTATACCTAAAGTAATGGCTTGGTTAAGTTTAAACTGTTGGGCTGCATCTAAAAAATGTGGCGCCAAATAAATGCTGAAGGTTAAGTTTTTACCCGCCTGGCTAATCCATTTCTGGTTCACTTGCCCTCGGCCAGCAAATTGTTCGTCTGCCATTATAACAGTACCACGAGGTAATGGCGTAGTATTTGCCAATAATATTTTAAGATAATTGTTTGTAGAATCAACTTTTAGTAATTTTACTAAATTATAGCCAACAAAACGAGTAAGAAAAACGTTACTTTGCAATACTTAATGTTTTAAAAAATAAATTTACAACAACAAAACTAAAATTTTTAATGCTAAAAAACAAAGTTGCAACCCTCTCTACCGCCCTAAGCGAAGCCATTGTATATGGCATACAAGAAAAAAAAGGAAACGAAATTGTTAGGTTAGACTTGCGAAATATTCACAGTTCTATTGCCGATTTTTTTGTAATATGCCATGCCGAATCTACCACACAGGTAAAAGCAATTGCCAATAGTGTTGATGATGAGGTATACAAAATGCTAAATCAAGAGCCAATACGCAAAGAAGGTTTACAACATGGCGAATGGGTTTTATTAGATTATGGAGATGTAATTGTACATATTTTTAAAACTGATAAACGCCAGTATTACGGTATAGAAGATTTGTGGGGCGATGCCGAAGTGAAAAGTTATTTATTGCCTAAAATAGGTTAAATTAAAAAAATGAAAGAAATAGTAGAAAAAACAGCCATAACCGAAAAACAAAAAACCATAAAAAAAGTAATTGGCAAAAAAATAGTTCCAAAACCACCAAAATTTAATTTTATGTGGATATATGGAATTATAATTGTCGCCATTTTAGCAGTTCAGTTTTTAATGAGTGCCAACACTTCGCGTACCATAACTTTTCAAAAATTTGAAAACGAAATGTTAAAACCTGGCGATGTAGAAAAAGTGGTGGCTTATAAAATGGAAGATTTAGTAGTTGCCGAAGTGTTTATAAAAAATGATAGCTTAAGCAAAAAGGCTTTATATAAACCTTTACAAACTAAAAACGATTATACCATTAACACCAATTCGGCACAATACAATTTTACCGATGGCACATTCGAATCGTTACAAGCTCGCTTAACCGAAGCGCAAAAAGATATGCCAGAAAATCAAAGAGTATCAATTACTTTCGAGTCTAAAAGCAACCCTATTTCTAGTTGGTTTTGGACAATCATTTTCCCTGTTATATTATTTGTTTTGGTGTGGATGTTTATTATGCGCAAAATGGGTGGTGGTGCAGGTGGTGGTGCTGGTCAAATATTTAATATCGGAAAATCTAAAGCTACCTTGTTTGATAAAGAAGCACAAATATCCACTACTTTTAATGATGTTGCTGGTTTAGAAGAAGCCAAAACTGAAGTAATGGAAATTGTAGATTTTCTAAAAAACCCTCAAAAATATACAAATTTAGGCGGTAAAATACCAAAAGGGGCTTTATTAGTTGGTTCGCCCGGTACTGGTAAAACTTTATTGGCAAAAGCCGTTGCTGGTGAAGCTCAAGTGCCTTTTTTCTCCATGTCGGGATCTGATTTTGTGGAAATGTTTGTAGGTGTAGGTGCTTCGCGAGTGCGAGATTTATTTAAAGTAGCAAAAGAAAAAGCCCCATGTATTATTTTTATTGATGAGATTGATGCAATAGGCCGAGCTCGTGGAAAAAACAGCATGGTAGGCGGAAACGACGAACGTGAAAACACATTAAACCAATTGTTGGTAGAAATGGATGGTTTTGGCACCGATTCTCACGTAATAATTTTAGCTGCAACAAACCGAGCTGATGTTTTAGACAAAGCACTATTGAGAGCTGGTAGGTTTGATAGGCAAATTTATGTTGATTTACCCGATGTTATAGAGCGTAAACAAATTTTTGAAGTGCACATTGCACCGCTTAAAAAAGTTGCCGACCTTGATACCGAGTTTTTAGCTAAACAAACTCCTGGTTTTTCGGGAGCCGATATTGCCAATGTTTGTAATGAAGCCGCATTAATTGCTGCTCGTAAAGATAAAGCTGCGGTAGAAAAACAAGACTTTTTAGATGCTGTTGACAGAATTGTGGGCGGTATGGAGAAAAAGAACAAAATTGTAACTCCTAGCGAAAAACGAGCAATTGCCATACACGAAGCTGGCCACGCTACTGTAAGCTGGTTATTAGAACACGCCGCACCACTAATTAAAGTTACTATTGTACCTCGTGGCCAAAGTTTAGGTGCAGCTTGGTATTTGCCAGAGGAACGTTTAATTGTTCGTCCGCACCAAATGTTAGATGAAATGTGCGCCACCATGGGCGGCCGAGCAGCCGAAAAAGTTATGTTTGATACCATCTCTACGGGTGCTTTAAGCGATTTAGAAAAAGTAAATAAACAAGCCCGAGCGATGGTTACCATTTATGGCTTAAATGAAAAACTAGGTAACGTAACTTATTACGATTCATCGGGGCAAAACGAGTACAATTTTTCTAAACCATACTCAGAAGAAACTGCCATACTAATTGATAAAGAAGTTTCTAATTTAATTGAAGGCCAATACCAAAGAGCCATAGATATTTTAAAAGAAAACAAAGATAAGCTTACCCAACTTGCCGATATTTTGATAGAAAAAGAAGTTTTATTTAAAGATGATTTAGAAGTTATTTTTGGTAAACGTTTATTTGGCGACCAAACCGAAGAAGAAACACCGCATATTAGTGAAGTTAAAACAGCTTCGGTAGAGGCATAAATTATTAAATACTATTTAACAACCATCTTAATTTAACTATTAAGATGGTTTTTGTTTAAAAAGATTTGAAAAACCAAGAAACATCGGCTAAAGAACAGCTTTTAAAAAAAATACGAAAAGCATTGTTAGAAAAACGAGATAATCCTTATCCTGTTTTAGAAGATTTGCCTGTTTACCCACAAAATAACGAAATATTAGAAGTGGTTTTTGCCGAGCAGCTTACTGCCGTAAGTGGCCACTTTATTTTTTGTGAAGACGAAATCCAACTTTTAGAAAACCTTATTGGCTTATCCGAAAAAAATAAATGGCGCAAAGTTTATTGTTGGGAACCCCAAGCACAACAATTATTAGACAAATACGAATACCCATATTACGCTGGCGATAAAGATTTTGAAGCCGCCGAAGTTGGCATAACGCTTTGCGAAGCTTTGGTTGCCCGTAATGGCTCGGTTTTGGTAAGTAATGGTAATGCGGCAGGCCGTAGGTTAAGCATTTACCCACATAACCACGTGGTAATAGCTTATACATCGCAATTAGTATTAGATTTAAAAGATGCATTTGCACTTTTGAAAGAAAAATACAGCAATCAATTACCTACAATGGTTTGCAATATTACTGGCCCAAGCCGTACTGCCGATATTGAAAAAACTTTGGTTTTAGGCGCTCATGGCCCTAAAGAATTGTATGTTTTTTTGTTAGATGGTTGAGTTTAGTAAAAGTTCAAAGATGGTTTAGTTTAAGCTATGTTGCCTAATAAAAAAGTATTATTGTAAAGACCCTGTTTTTCTTACTTCCCTAATTCCAAATTAATTTGTTGCCCAATTAGTTCTACTTCAATATCGTAAACAAAAAGTGGAATTTCCGATTCCGAATCTAACTTAAGCCAATGCGTATCGTTGTCTTTTTGTATTTTTATCAATTCTACACCTTCTTTAAAAATTGCAAAAACGTCCTCTTCTTCGGGGAAAACCGAATAGGTAATATCTTCTATTTCAATATCAAATGGCTCAATCATACTTATAAAATATTTTTAAAATTAACTATATAAAGCTGCTTTTTGTTCTTTAACAATATTGCAGCTAATATAATCATCATAGCCAATAAGTTTATCTAAAATTCTTTATCTTTTCTGAGATTTGCATGTTTTACAGACCAATTTACTTAAAATAGAATTGCTGAATTTTACAATAAAACGGGTTATTGGCACTAAAAAACTTTTCTTAAATAATAAGAAGACTCTTTATTTATAAAGTAAATCAATATAAATAAAGAGTCTATAATTGGGTTTGGTTTGGTGCAGGGCAACCGCTTTTAAACTACCATCATTAACTCCCTGTATTCTAAGTTGCAACTAGCTTTTAGTTTTTTTCTTCTGATAGATATTTTATTTATTT
>REAS01000060.1 GCA_004294495.1 Sphingobacteriales bacterium | reverse complement strand
ATGTGGTATTGACTAAACCCAAAAAAAGAGAGTCTGCTTGCTTAAACGACGATTTTAGAGAGTTGGTTTTAGGGCTTTTTTAAATGCGTTAGCCCTGATAACAATACTGTGTTTTTAAAATAATTTGAGTTTTGGATTTTTGTAATCATTGTTTGGGGGTTTTAAGGGTTTAAAGATTTGAGTTAAATTCTAATTTGTCTATTATTGATTTTCTTTTTTGTTCGTTATAACGTTTAGCACTCTTTGATGCTCCATAAATATTTCCAATGTAAAAGCTTAAATTAAATACACCTGTTAAAAGTCCCATACCATAGTTCTTGTTTTTTAAACTTGTGTAAGTTGCATATGCTAATAACCCATTCACTAAAAATGCGGAAATTGCAGTTTGCTTATGCCCTGCGTAAGCATATCCAGCCCCAGGTATTATAGAAATTAAACTAGCAAAACGTGGGTTTTTGAACTTAATCCGAGTACCACTTTCGGCTAGTTTTAAATTAATATCTGCTAGTTTTTTATACGGTTCTAATACGGATAGGGTTTCATAAGTTTGCATAGATTTTTCCCACTCATATTTGTTGGCATATAAAACACCTTTTAATAATAAAATTTTAGATTTACAATATTCATCATTACACAAATCTAAAGCTGTTTGGTTTTTTTGGAGGGCTTGATCAAAGTTTTTAAGTTTAAATTGAATTAGCGCAATTTGAAATGCCAATTCCGAGTAATTTTTGTATTGCAATGGACATTTTGTTTCATAATCAAATAATGCATTTTCATACTCACCAAGTGCTTTATAACAAATAATTTTATTTGTAAAAAGTTCGATATTAAAAGCCGGATAATTATACTCTACCCTCATAATTTCTAGTAAAGCTTCACGGTAATAATGATTGTTTAGCAATTTTTTTATAAATAGTAATGTAGAATCATCCCTATTTTTATCTGAATAAGAAAAAGAGTATGTATTCTTAGTGTAGTAAAGTTCGATTGGAGCATTTTGATAAGCGGGGTAATCAATAAATTTAAAACCATTGGGTCTAATAGTCAAATCATATTTATTTGGCTCGTGACCGCACCTCAATAACCTATCTGATGTAAGTACAAATGCTTCAGCAAAGCTTTTTTCGCTAAATGTTTTTAAACCAAAATTTGAACAACTTGGGTACATTGGGCATTGTTGTCCACGAATACCGCTAATGTATTTTTGGTATATATTTATATAATCATTAGTTGAAGTTTGAGTATGTTTAACATTATTAGCTAAGAATAATTGTTTACTTTTAATTAATTCTCCATCTACACTTTCGGTTGTAATTTGAGCCGATAAAAAAAAATGATTTAGAAATATAAATAAAAATAAATTGTATTTGAGCATTTAGTGGTGTGATACGTATTTAAAAATTCTTTCGTTTAACAGGGATATTAACTTTTAAAAAAGTTGTAAAAATATCTTTCTTGATCATTTAAAATTATATTCAATACTTGCTTTAAATTAAATATAATATTTGAATTAAGATTTTCACTTTTAAATCATATCAAAGGTAGAAACATTAATTACTTTTATCTAAAAGGTATGCTAAATTTTAATTAAATAACTATTAATTTACTTAATCATAATATACACTAAGTTTTTAGTCGATTATTGTAATAATTAAGATAAATTTTATCTCCCTTTTAAAAATATCGAAATCTTGCATAACAGTTTTTATCTTTATCCAATTTAGCATTATAAACATTTGCTATAATAGAACCGTTATTAGTAATTACCACACAATTTAAGATGTTATCTTTATTAGGGAACGATTTTAGTTTTAAATCATCAAAACCAAGCACCTAAACCTATTCTTTTAAAAATAGCTCCCGATTTAAACACTCAGCAATTAGGTGTAAGTGGTAAACCTTTAACTCAAAAATCTACCGAAGTAATAAAATATTTATCCCAAAAATCAAATCACTCTTTCCCAATTATTGGAGTTGGCGGTATTCATAACGCTAAAGATGCATTAGAAAAATTAAATGCTGGTGCTAGTTTGGTACAAATTTATACCGGCTTTGTTTATCAAGGTCCGGGTTTGGTAAAAGATATATTGAAAGCCATTACAGAAGGATAATTTATTTTAACATTATTGTTACCAGACTTTTAAGTTTATTATCGTAATACGTAAAATAAGTGTTTCCATCATAATAAAAAGTATCTGAGCCTTGTGTAGGCATTTCAACACCATTGGTATAATCGTCAATTAAATCTGTACCACTTTCGGGTATTTCTCCAGAAATGTGTTTTGCGGTAAGTGGGTCAAATAAGGATTTGAAACTGGTTACATTTGGCAAATGACTGCTTGTAGAATACATAATACTACTTACAACCACTGCCCCAACAACTCCGCCAACTAAACCACCTGCAAGCGCTCCCCCAGTTGTCCCATTGTTTGCTTGATACCCTCCAATATAAATTTCATGAAACCCTTTTATGTTTTTAGCTCCCGAAATAACAGCACTATTGTTAGCCATTTTTTTTAATAATTGGAGCGTGGTAATGTTTTTAGAGCTTGCATTTCCGTTTTGTTTAATATCTGTATTTTTAAAATCGATATTTTCGGTTTTGACGGCTGTGTAAGAAACCAAAGTATCCTTAGTGTTTAAATTTATTGCAGTAACATTTAAATTATCACTAGTTACTGCTAAATGGTAAATTATGTTTTCAATAATTGTTGAGTTTGACTTTGTGTACAAACTACTTATTGCAGATTTTTTAAAAAAGGGATATTTTATAACTTCATAATTGCAAACGTTGTTTTTTAAATTTAAAACATATTTTTTGGTTTCACTAAAATTATTGTCGTTCGTAAATATCAAACTATCATTTTTAAAGTAAATTTTATTTTTAAAATATGCTTTGTTAGCATTTGTTTCTGTGTAATCATTTATTACTGCAAAATTTGCAAGTCGTCCCAAATTATCGTCACTTGTTAAAATAACTTTTAACATCTCGTTATCTGTTAAATTTGTATTTAGCCCTTTATTAAGTTCGAAAATTGACTCTTTGGTTATACCTTCATTCTTCATAGTAACTATACTCAAAAAAGGTCTTCTATTTCCTGCGGAAATAAAATAACAGTTATCGCCTGTGTTAATGGTACAGGCATAAATTTTCCCTTTATTATTAAATGGTGTGTTATATTGTTTAACTAATTCATTTTTAATATTATAAGTGAAAACTTTTAAAGTGTCGCAACTCTTATTTTTTAACAATACGTTAACCAAGCTATCATTAAAAAAGCCACCAATTGCATAATAACTTTTAAAAATAGAGCCATTATTTTTAGTTCTAAAACTATAAACTTTATCCAATTTAGCATTATAAACATTTGCAATAATCGAATCGGTGTTAGATAATACCACACAATTTAAACTCCTGTCTTTATTTGGAAACGATTTAATTTTTATATCCTCATTATATCGCCAACCAATAAATTGTTGGTTTTTTACACTTTGGGCTTTTGAGGTAAAAATAATACAAGCAAATAATACAATAAATAAGTAGCGCATAGTTTATTCTAAAGAATTTTAAATACTTTTTAATTTAATTCTTCGAATTTAAAGATGAAGTCTCACAAAACCCCTAAAAATTAGGTTTCAGCGTATACTTATCGTAAAATCTAAAAATATGTTCGGTAGCCTCTTCGGCAGTATCTACTAATCTAAACAGGTTTAAATCTTCGGCATTAATGTTTTTTTCTTTGGCTAACATAGTTTCGGTAATCCAGTTTATTAGGCCGCCCCAATATTCGGTTCCTACCAAAACAATTGGGAAACGGGCAATTTTACCAGTTTGTATCAACGTCATAGCTTCAAAAAGTTCGTCCAAAGTGCCAAAACCGCCGGGCATAACAATGTAACCTTGCGAGTATTTCATAAACATTACTTTACGTATAAAAAAGTAATCGAACTCTAACAGTTTATTTTGCTCGATGTATTTGTTATGAAACTGCTCAAAAGGTAATTCAATGTTTAAACCCACCGATTTTCCGCCAGCCTCAAAAGCACCTTTGTTACCTGCTTCCATAATACCCGGACCGCCGCCAGTTATTACACCGTAGCCACGTTCGGTAAGTAAACGACCAGTTTCTACAGCTATTTGGTAATATTTATTATCTGCTGGGGTACGGGCCGAACCAAATATGGATACACAAGGCCCTATTTTTGCCAACTTCTCAAAACCATCAACAAACTCGGCCATAATTTTAAAAATTTGCCACGAATCGGTAACTTTAATCTCTTGCCAAGTTTTGTTTTCTAATGCACTACGTATTTTTTCGTCGATGGATGTGTTGCTCATAATTTTATAGTTGTTTTTTTATAAGATATTAGCATTAAGCCTGCAAAGGTAATTAAGCCGTTAATTAAAATTAGTTCGTTATCAAATATATAGCCGCCCATTAATGTTGCCGAGTACGTGTTTAGCATAAAACACAAAAATGGGGCTAAAACACAAATTAAAGGCACTAATTTATCGTGTACACCACGGTTTTTTATTAGCAAACCAAAGGCATACAATCCCAATAATGGGCCATAAGTATATGATGCTACCTTAAAAATAGCACCCACCACAGCCATATTATTTACTTGGTTAAATATTAAAACCACCAAAACCATTAATACAGAAAAACCAATGTGTACCATGTGGCGGGTTTTTATATGTACAGCATCGTTTACGTTTTCTTTTTTATCAAAGTTTAAAAAATCTACACAAAAAGATGTAGTAAGGGCGGTTAAAGCAGAATCGGTTGTGGCAAAGGTAGCTGCTGTTAAGCCCAACATAAACACAATACCGGGTATTATAGTTAAATGGTTGAGGGCAATTTCGGGGAAAAGGAAATCGGTTTTTATAACACCATCGGCACCAACTGGCATTGCAATGTTATGTTTGGAGGCATAAATGTAAAGCAATGCGCCTACACTTAAAAAAAATAGGTTTATAATTACAAAAATCCCTGTAAAGGTGAACATATTTTTTTGTGCCTCTTTTATATTTTTACAGCTTAGATTTTTTTGCATTAAATCTTGGTCTAAGCCTATCATGGCAATGGTTACAAAAATACCGCCTACAATTTGTTTAATAAAATGAAACTTGCTATGTACAAAATCATCGAAAAAGAAAATTTTAGAATAAGCACTGTTTTTAACAGTTTCAAAAGCTTGTATAAAATTTAGGTTTAAGCTGTTGCAGATAAAGTAAATGGTTAATATTACCGATGACACGAGGAAAATGGTTTGTAACGAATCGGTAATGATTATGGTTTTTAACCCCCCTTTAAAGGTGTAAAGCCAAATTAATAGCAACGAAAAAGCTACCGTAACCGCAAACGGTACGCCGTAAGCATCAAAAATAAATCGTTGTAAAACTATAACTACCAAATACAACCTAAATGCCGAGCCTATGGTGCGGCTTAATAAAAAAATACCTGCGGCGGTTTTGTAACTTACTACGCCCAAGCGTTTTTCTATATAACTATAAATTGAGGTAAGATTTAAGCGGTAATACAATGGCAATAAAACAGTTGCAACAATTATAAACCCTATAGCATTGCCCAACACAAACTGGAAATACTGAAACTGGTTGCCTGCCGCTGCGCCAACTTGCCCCGGTACCGATATAAAAGTTACCCCACTTAAAGCTGTACCAATCATACCAAAAGCCACCAAATACCATTTAGAGTTTCGGTTGGCTATAAAAAATGTAGAATTATCGGACGAGTTTTTTGAAGTAAGGTGTGCTATTAAAATCAGTACCAAAAAATACACAATAATAAAGGTGAGCAAAATACCTGGGGCCATTTTAATTTTTAATTAACGTTAAGTTTTACAAGATAGCAAAACGCTAATTAGTATTAAATTTTTATTTTTGCAAAATGAATTTTTCATCTAAACTGCTAGAGGGTGCTGTAAACGAATTTTCGAGTCTGCCAGGAATTGGGCAAAAAACTGCATTACGGCTTGTTTTACACCTGTTAAACCAAGATAATGCCGATGTTGAAAAATTCACTTTCGCTTTATTAAATCTTAAAAATAACATACAATTTTGCAAGCAATGCCACAACCTTGCCGACCAAGCCGTATGCGAAATATGCCTAAGCAATAAACGAGACCGTACTTTGGTTTGCGTAGTTGAAGATACACGTGATGTTATGGCAATAGAAAACACCAACCAATACCATGGTTTGTACCACGTTTTGGGAGGTTTAATATCGCCAATGGATGGTGTTGGCCCGCAAGATTTAGCCATACAATCGTTAATTGAACGTATAAAACTTGGCGAAATAACCGAAATTATTTTTGCCATAAGTGCCACTATGGAAGGCGATACCACCATTTTTTACCTCCACAAAAAACTAAAAGAATTTAATATTAAAATAAGTACCATTGCCCGTGGCATTGCTTTTGGTGGCGAAATTGAGTATGCCGATGAGTTAACACTTGGTCGATCTATTACTACACGTGTGCCTTACGAAAACTTTTTAGTAAGGTAAAAGCAATATTTCGTCAATTTACATCATCGTTAAAACTCAACAGATAGGAATAAAAAAAACAAATTGGTTATTATATCAGGTGCATAAAGCTGTAGAGGTTTAGCTTGCGCTGATGACTTTGCAAAACCAAGGGTAAATTTAGTTTTAGCGGTAAGGTAATATTTTAAAATTTGCTAAATTGTTAAACAATTACAAAGCACATACGGGGTTAAAGTTTTAATAGAAAAAATGTTATAACCTGAGTTCGATTGTTAATTCTAATATAAATTACTGTTTATCAATATTATAAACTATTTTTTGCGTTAACGATCGCAGCGGCCTGCCTGTCCGGCAGGCAGGCATCCTTTTTTTACGCCGAATCTCCCCTTCGGGGGTTGAGGGGATAGATAAAAAAAAAGATACAGCCCTTCCTTTGTCAGGATAAACTCAGAGCGTGTTACCTTGCCTACCGGCAGGCAGGAAACGCCCTAATCATTACAAAAACAACATTTATTAATCGAACTCAGGCTGTTAATATAGCTATATTGAGCTGATTGTCACGGCGTGTAGAAAAAATACCAAACCATAATTAATTTTAAATTTTTAAAATTGGCATCAAAAAATTGTGTGGCATTGTATATGCTTATAAAAAATATTATCCATAAATTAATTTAAAATCTATAAACAATCTTAAAATATACACGTTTATCAATTATGGAAAACTTTAAATATTACAATCCTACAAAAGTACTTTTTGGTAACGATGTTTTAGATCACTTATGCCCTGAGATTACTGCTTACGGCTCAAAAGCATTATTAGTTATTGGTAAAACCTCTGTAAAAACAAGTGGATTATATGCCCGAGTGGTATCGCTTATGAATATTTGTGGAATAAGCCACTATACTTATGAAGGAATAAAAGCCAACCCATTGTACCAAGATGCCGATGAAGCAGTAGCTTTGGCTAAAGAAAAACAAGTTGATATGATAATTGCCATTGGTGGCGGTTCGGTTATTGATACCGCAAAAGCCATTGCCATGGGATTTTATGTAAACCACTCAGTGTGGGATTTTTATTTGCAAAAAGCTGCAAAACCAACGCAAGCTTTACCCCTATTTACCATTTTAACACTAGCAGCAACTGGTACCGAAATGAATTCGGGAACGGTATTGCAAAATAACGAAACAGGGAAAAAGTTAGGTTATAGCGCACCCTGTTTATTTCCTAAAGTATCGTTTTTAGATCCTAGTCTTACCTTAACTGTACCACCAAACCAAACGGCTTATGGTGTTTCCGATTTAATTTCACACGCATTGGAACAATTTTTTGGCAAAGGCGAATCGCCGCTTAGCGATTTATATACAGCAGCTGTAATAAAATTAGCTGTACAATATGGCATACAAGCTATAGAAAACCCTAGCAATTACGAAGCCCGAGAGCAAATTATGTGGCTAGCAACCAATGCTTTAAACGGCACTTTAAAAGCAGGTAAAAACGCTGGCGATTGGGGTGTACACGATTACGAACACACGCTAAGTGTACTTTTTGATATTGCCCACGGTGCTGGCTTATCAATACTTTACCCAGCTTGGCTAAAACACCACCAACCTGGTATAAATTCTAAATTAGCATTTTTAGCGAAAAATGTTTTTGATGTTGATGATAGCGACCAAACCACAGCAGCGAACTTTTTTATACAAAAATTAGCGCAATTTTATACCCAAATTGGTACACCCACCAAACTTAGTGAAGTAGATATTTTACCAACTGAAAAAAACAAAATTTTAGATAACTTAAAAACTAATAAAGTAAATGGCTCTGTATATAAACTTACCGAAGTTGACTATGAAGCTATTTTGGAATTGATGTGGTAATGGGGAACGAGCTTTCGAACTGCGGGCTAACGAGCTTCGGGCAACGAGCCTTGGATTTCAGGCTAAGTTGCAACGAGCAACGGGCATCGAGCCTCTTGGGTTAGTGCACAAAGCTTTAAGTTTTTGGTGGGTAGCCCGAAGCTGGATGCCCGAAGCTGGAATGCCCATTGCTCGAGGCCCGAAGCATTATTAAATTAAATTTCTACTTTTGATTCCATTATGAGTAACAACGATATATTAAAAAAATTACGTGTGGCTTTACACTTGCGTAACGATGATATTATTGAAATTTTAGGTTTAGTTGATTTCAGAATTACAGTTACCGAATTAGGTGCTTTATTTAGAGCCGATGACCACCCAAATTTTAAACCTTGCGGAGATCAAATTCTAAGAAATTTTTTAAATGGATTAATCATTTATAAGCGTGGTGTTAAACCCGATTTAAAAACCATTGACCAAACTAAGTAGCCACATACTATCGGCCTAAGCCATAAAAATAATGAGTGTAGATAAAATTACCGTTCAAAACCTACGATTAGATTACAAATCGGCATCGTTATTAGAAACTGATGTACACCAAAACCCAATTATACAATTTGATATTTGGTTTAAGCAGGCTTTAGACGCTCAAGTTTTAGAACCCAACGCAATGACTTTGGCTACCGCCACCGCAAACGGTTTGCCCCAAGCTCGCATTGTTTTATTAAAAGAGTTTGATGCCCAAGGTTTTGTTTTTTACAGCAATTACGATAGTCAAAAAGGATTAACATTATTAGAAAACCCTTATGCGGCTTTGGTGTTTTTTTGGGGCGATTTAGAACGGCAAATACGTATTGAAGGTGTAGTAGAGCGAGTTAGCGAGGCAGAATCGGAAGCGTACTTTAAACTTAGGCCAAGGGGAAGTCAGTTAGGTGCATTAGTTTCGCCACAGAGTACGGTAATTGCAAACCGAGATTTTTTAGAAGATAAGCTACAAAAACTCGAAAAACAATTTACAAATAAAGACATACCAAAACCCCAACATTGGGGCGGATTTAGAGTAATACCCAACAAAATTGAGTTTTGGCAAGGCCGCCGTAACCGCCTACACGACCGTATTGTTTACACCCACCAAAAAGACGATAGCTGGAAAAAAGTTAGACTAGCACCTTAAAATCAAATATTTGCCCAGCCGCTTGCTAAAACATCGGCAAGATGAATAGTTTTTATGGGCAAGTTGTGGTGGTTAATATAAGCTTGCAATTGCAACAAGCAACTTGCATCTGTTGATATAATATACTCGGCGTTAACTGCCAAAGCATTATCAACTTTTTGTTGCGCCATAGCGGTTGATATGCCGTTAAACTTTACCGCAAAAGTACCTCCAAAACCACAGCAAACATCGCTATCTTTCATTTCTACCAACTGCAAACCTAAAACTTTATCTAATAATTGGCGGGGTTCGGCCTTAATTTTGCACTCTCGCAAAGCACTACAACTATCGTGGTAAACAGCCCGGGCATCCAACTCGGCACCAAAATAATCTTTCTTTAAAACGTTTATTAAAAAATCAGATAACTCGTAAATATGGCTCTGTATATTTTTGCATTTATTATGGATGATGGTGTTGGTAAACAAATCGTTATACCCATTTTTAACCATCCCAGTACACGATGCCGAGGGCGAAACAATATGATTTTGTTCGCTAAAATCGTTTAAAAACTTGCTGCCTGTTTGCTTTGCTTCGTCCCAAAAACCTGCATTATAAGCGGGTTGGCCACAGCAAGTTTGTTGTGGATTGTAAATAACTTTACAGCCTGCTTTTTCTAATATTTTAAAAGTATTGGCCGCTGTGACGGGATAAAGCTGATCAACAAAACAGGGTATAAATAATTCTACGTTCATAGGTGATATTTTGGTTTTTGATAAAATTTATCTTCATACCATTTTAATGGATTGTTGATAATGTAATTTGATATATTTTGGTAAGATGTATGATTTCTAATAATATTATCGTAATAATTTCGATGCCACATTTTACCGTTAAAAGGTTGCCAATTTAATTTTTTAACACCGTTTATATATTTAACGGTTGTGATTGATTTAAATGCATCCAAAATATCGCCAATTGTTTTTGGGTTATCGGTGTTGTGGGTAGGGGCGTACCCTTGTGGTCGCCCTTCATTTTTGTTGTCAAAATCATTTGGGAAAATCACATCATTGGATGGGAAAATCACATCATTGGATGGGGATTTAATGGGGGCACCCACAAGGGGTGCCCGTACAACGGCGGAAAAATCATCAGAAATTTCAATTATTCCGTGAAAATGATTGGGCATTACCACAAATTCGTGAAGTATAATATTTGAAAATCTGTTAGTTAATGTCAACCATTCGGTTTCAACCATTTTGCCGGCATCGTTTAAAATCATTTGGGCTTGTGTGTCTTGGGCATCCACGTTTTGGGCATCCGAATTTTGGGCACCCATGAGGGGTGCCCCTACGATATCGCCAAATAAACAAACCATATTTTGACAACAAATGGTAATAAAATACAACCCCTGTTGGGAATAATCGTATCCTTTTAAACGGATAGATTTACGATGGTGTATATTTGGATTGTATGTCATTTTAATAATTCTCCGTTGCCCTTTTTTGTTCCCGTAGTACCGAAAACAAAAACACCAAACCTAACACAAAAAACACCACTAAAAACAAGGTTGAGTTCCGCATATTTCCCGTAAGCTCTTCTATTAAACCAAAACTAAATAAACCAGCTACAATTGCTAATTTTTCGGTAACATCGTAAAAACTAAAAAAAGATGCCGTATCTGGAATATCAATTGGTAAATATTTAGAAAATGTTGAGCGAGAAAGCGATTGTATGCCGCCCATAATTAGGCCTACAATGGCTGCTAAAAAATAAAATTGATATTCGTTTTGTACATAATATGCGGCTACACATACACACATCCAAACCATCAAAACAAAAATTAAAACTTTTATATTGCCATAAATAGCAGATAATTTAGACATTAAAGCCGCCCCAAAAATTGCCACCAACTGTATAATTAAAATAGTAGCTATTAATTTTGTTGAACTTAGTAACAATATTTTTGCGCCAAAATTGGTTGCTACCAACATTACCGTTTGTACTCCCATAGAGTAAAAGAAAAAAGCTACCAAATATTTTTTCACAACCGTCATTTTTTGCACCTGTTCCCAAACTTTTTTAAGTTCGCCAAAGCTGTTGCTTATTTTTGATTGTTGTAGTTTATTGAAATTTGGGCTTCCTTTTGGTAAAACCGAAAACGGAATGTATGCAAAACCAATCCACCAAATACCCACTAGTAAAAATGATAACCTTACCGGAAAGCTTCCATCATCAAACCATTGGCTATTTAAAACTAAAACAAAACATACAATTTGCAAAAGCACACTACCCACATAACCGTAGGCATAACCTTTTGCACTTACCCCATCTTGCTTATCGGGGGTGGCAATTTCGGGCAGATACGAGTTACTAAATACTACCCCACCACAATAACCTATTGCAGCTAAACCCGAAAGTATTAAGCCAAGTTCTAAAGTATCTAGTTTAAAAAAAAACAAACCACAACAAGCCAAACCGCCCAACCAAGTAAAAGCCTTCATAAAAACCTTTTTATTGCCGTGGTAATCGGCTGTGGCAGTTAATATTGGGGTGATTAAAGCAATTATAAAATAAGCAACCGCTAAAGCATAATTAGATAGTGCGGTGTTTATAAATTGTATCCCAAAAAAAAACACTTTATCGTTTACAACGTTTCCTATTTTAGTTGTGGTAATGGCGGTGTAATAAGCTGGAAAAATGGTAGAAGTAATAACTAAGCTGTATGCCGAGTTTGCCCAATCAAACATAGCCCAAGCTTTTATGGTTTTTTTGTTGTTTTTAATGGATGTCATAATATTTTAAAATTAGTTAAAAAAGCTAAATCAACAAGTTTAAATTTTGAGCGTTAAAAGAGAAATAAAATGCCCCAGTTGTGGCAAATTTACATTATGGCTAGGCCGTAACCACGACCGCTGTTTATACTGTGCCGAGTTTTTACAAAACGAAGAATTTATAAAAAAACTTGAAAACGAAATAGTTACCCAAGTAAAAGAAGAAAACGATATTTTCCATATTCACCCGAGCGATGGGAAATTTACCCGAGTATTTAAACGCTTTTTTAGAAAAGTTAGAAAAATTACCGTTATTGTTCAAGGTTTATTTATTGGTTTTATGACGCTTATTTTATGGATTTTGGGTATGATGGCCACCTAATATGCAAACTTTAAAAAATTATTGGTTTTTGTTTTTTGTTTTAGTTTGGGCAATAATATTTACCCTCACTAAGCAACACGTATTTTTACCAAAACTTGCACAATTTTATTTGCTAGATTTAGTTGCCGTACCCGTTTTGGCAAATTTAGGATTGTTTTTCTTACGATTTATAATGCAAAATAACAGCCTGTTACTAAAAATTTGGCAGTTGCTTTTTATAATAATAAGTACAAGTTTATTTTTTGAGGTACTCATGCCCATTTATAAACCACAGCGGTATAGTGCCGATATTTTTGATGTATTGTGTTATTGTTTTGGTGGGATGTTTTTTTGGAATGTGATGAATAAAAAAATCCTTAAATCATATTGTTATCCAACTTAATAACTAGCCAACGAGAAAACCTTATCGGTTACGGTTGAAAGTTTTTGTTTAGCATTTAAAAAATCTAAACTTACAATAAATGAGAAACCTGCAACTACGCCGTCTAATTTATTTATTAATGCGCTAGATGCCATAACTGTTCCGCCGGTTGCCAATAAATCATCGTGAATTAAAATTTTTGCACCGGGTAAAAAAGCGTCTTTATGTATTTCTATGGTAGCTGTGCCGTACTCTAAATTATATTGCTGAGCAACAGTTTTAAAAGGTAATTTTCCTTTTTTCCTTATCGGGATAAACGGTTTACCCATTTTATTTGCCAGCATTAAGCCAAATAAAAAGCCACGGCTTTCTACCGCTGCAACGGCATCAAAATCCAAATCTTTTAATTGCAAATACAGCTCATCAATAATGGCTGTACATAAAATAGGGTCTTTTAAAATTGGCGTAATATCTTTAAACGAAATATCAGGTTTTGGAAAATCGGGTATTTCGCGAACTGTTTCTTTAATTTTTTTGGCTAACTTATCAGAATTGTACATAAGGTGCAATTTTAGCTATTAAGGTTGGATTTAAAATTACTATTTTTTCCAAATCGTTTATGGTAGTAAAATTTCCATGTTGTTTTCTAAAGGCAATTATGGCATTCATTTGCTTAAAGCTTAAATATGGCAATTTCTTTAACTGCTCAAACTCTGCACTATTAATAGCAATTTTATTTACCAAGGCGGGATTTACGCTAATTTGATTTTTAATTTGCTGAAATTTTAAACTATCAATACCATAAACTTCTTTTAATTGCTCTACATTTATTAAGCCCCCAATACGGTTTTTATATTTTAAAATTCGTGAGGCAAATGCTGGCCCAATGCCGCTTATGGTAGTTAAGGTTGCCGAATCGGCATTATTTATTTCAATTACCATTTTTTCAACTGTTTTGGTACCAGTATTTTTTATTGGGATATTGGTTTGATTATTTTGATATTTTTGGGGTTCAAATTTGTTTTGTTCTGGTATATCAATATAAGGCTCAAACCTTTGGTAGTTGGTAGGGCTTATGGCATACATTTTTTTTACATCTTGCTTTTTGTAAAATTTACCACCTTTAGAAACGTATTTTAATATTGATTTTGCCTGTTTTTCGCTTAAACCTAACTTAAGCCAACCTTGTAAAGGTAGTGTGTTTGGATTAAAATTGAATAAAATACCGGCAGAATGCTTACCTTCGGTTTTAGTATCGTAATTATTATAACTAGGTTTTAAATTATTGGTTTCAATTTGACCTAAGTTGTTATTTAAAGTTTCTATTTTTAAGTTTATAGGCTCATAAGTAAGTTTATCGTAAATAAATGGAATTATAAAAATAAGTATCATTATAAACACAAATACAAACATGCCGTTAAATTCTCGTTTAGAAACTGAAAAATAACTGGTAAACCATCTATACATATTTGAATAAAATTATTTTAGAAAATTAATATTTATTTTGATATTTATCAAATAACATCTTTTTTAAAAATTATAATACAAGCGCTTAAATTAATGACTTTAATAACCTCAAAAGAATTTGCAAAAGCAACCAATATAGATAAGCTACACATGCCAGGTTTAGCATCGTTGTTAATGGAAGTTATGAAAATAAACGATGTTAATGATTTGGTTGCCCGAGCCGAGCATTTGCAAGGCATTGCCTTTGTTGATAAAGTTTTACAAATACTTGGTATTAAAATAGAAATCAATGAAAAAGATTTTAAAAACATACCAAAAGAAGGCGCTTTTGTAGCCGTTGCAAATCACCCTTATGGAGGAATAGAAGGTTTAATTTTACTTAAACTTTTAAATACAGTAAGGCCCGAATCTAAACTGATGGCCAACTTTATTTTAAACAAAGTGCCAAGTTTAAATGAGTTTTTAGTGCCGGTAAACCCGTTCGAAAACATTAATAATTCATCAAGTATAAGTGGTTTAAAAGCAACATTATCATTATTAAGCAGTGGTACGCCAATTGGCATTTTTCCGGCAGGCGAAGTATCAACTTACAAACTTAAGCAGCAAAAAGTTACCGATAAATTATGGCACCCTGTGGTAGGTAAAATTATAAGTAAAGCAAAAGTTACTGTTTTACCCGTTTATTTTCATGGCAATAATGGGCTTTTATTTAATTTGCTTTCGTTAATTCACCCAACACTGCGTACTGCAAAATTAGCATCCGAGCTTTTTAACAAAAATGGTAACACTATAAAAGTACGTATTGGCAAACCCATTCAATTTGCCGATATCCACAATAACACCAACTCTACCAGTGTATTATCTTACTTACGAGCTAAAACTTATGCCTTAGGTGCAGGGTTAGAAAACGAAAAGAAAATATTTAATCCACGTGGTCTTTTCAAAATTAGAAAACAAGTTGATACTATAATTAATGAAATAGATAAAGATTTATTAATTGCCGAAGTTGAAAATTTAAGAACTCAAAACTTAGTTTGCACCGAAAAAAATTACGAACTATTTATAACACCCACCAACTTAATACCCAACATTATAAAAGAAATTGGGCGTTTGCGTGAAATTACTTTTAGGGAAGTAGGCGAAGGTACCAACAAATCCATAGATTTAGATGGTTACGATATTTATTACCAACACCTTTTTATTTGGGATGCCGAAGCACAAAACATTGTGGGGGCTTACCGCATTGGTAGAGGCGATGAAATTTATTATAGTTACGGCAAAAAAGGCTTTTACATTAACGAACTGTTTAAAATTAAGCCCGAGTTTAGCGAAATATTAAAAAATAGTTTAGAGTTAGGTAGGTCTTGGATACGTAAAGAATACCAACTCAAACCCCTACCCCTATTTTTATTATGGAAAGGTATTTTAAAATATGTAATGGATAACCCACAATATAAATACCTAATTGGCCCTGTTTCTATAAGTAATAATTTTAGCAACGTTTCTAAATCGTTAATCGTAAACTTTATTTATAACAACCATTTTGATGCCGCTATGGCGGATATGGTGAAACCTAAAAAGAAATTTAAGGTAGATTTATCAACCATTGATGCCGAAATTTTAACATCGGGTGGAGATAATCTTAAAAGTTTAGACAGCCTAATATCCGAAATAGAAACTACCCACATTAAAGTGCCTGTTTTGCTTCGTCAATATATTGCGCTAAATGCAAAAATTATTTGTTTTAATATTGATCCTAAGTTTTCTAATTCCTTAGATGGTTTTTTGGTTTTAGATATGGAAAACGTACCTATGGATATGATTGAAAAATTAGGGAAGAATATGTAGGAGTTTTGGGTTTTTATAGCTCAGTTCTATATTTTAAGTAATTAAACTATAGAACTGAGCCATAATTTTATTTGTCAATAATATATGCAGTGTTTTTTCTAAATTTATTTAATTGTAATCTAAAAGAAGGTAAAAATATTACGAGTTCCTCAATTTTACTGTTAAAGCAATTTAAAACAACAATTGTTACTGCGTATTTATCAAGATTTTGTTGATACATCAAATTTTTATCAATAGTTAGTAAGATATCAAAATTATTTTCAGCACAGTACGTCATTAATTTACCGTTTTTAATACCACTAAGCCCTAATTCAATTACTGTAAAAACTTCGAAATCTGTCAAGTGAATTTTGAACCTTTGGGTTATGCATTCGTCAAGCAAAATTTTCACTGAGTATATTAGTTGAGTTTTCTATTAGCTTTTGCGACATTTCCAGAACTTTTACCACTTGGTTTTTACTAACACTTTCGAAATCTAATAAAAATGTTTCAATAGAGTCGCCTGTTTCTAGGTAATCAAAAAGATTTTTTATCGGAACTCGTGTGCCAAAAAATACGGGTGTTCCACCGAGTATTTCTGAGTTGATATTTATTATTTTCCCCTGCATGATTATAAATAAAATTTACTTATTTTAAAGTTACAGTTTTTTATTAAAATGTGTGTTACTTATTTAATTTTAGTATTCAAACCCTGATTATTTTAATGTTTAGTGTTTTTTTAGTTTTAGATATGGAAAACGTACCAATGGATATGAATGAAAAAATTAGGGAAGAATATGTAGTTTTTTTTATGCTCTCTGATTATCTTAATTAAATATTTGTTTTTGCGACATTTCCAGAACTTTTACCACTTGGTTTTTACTAACACTTTCGAAATCTAATAAAAATGTTTCAATAGAGTCGCCTGTGTCCAAGTAATCAAAAAGATTTTTTATGAGAACTCGAGTACTAAAAAAACTGGTGTCCCTCCTATTATTTTTGGGTTGATATTTAATATTTTATCTCCTCAAATTATCCTTTAACAACTATTACAAAAAATATCCATTAAGCCTATTTTTTTAAACGCTATTTATTTTACCATCGACAAGGTTTTTAACCGTTGTCGAGGTTTATCAAACTTTTACTTCTTTTTTACTAGTCAATATTCCCTATCCCAAAACCACCGGCCCAGTTTTATTAATTTCAGATACATAAATATTAGACTGTATTTGATGGCTTAATAAAAACTTTTGCTGTATGCTAACCGATTTTTCAGCATCCGCCCCCGAGCGAAATAAGGAGAAAACCGTTGGTCCCGAGCCCGAAATACCAAAACTTAATGCGCCGTTTGCTAATGCCAATTCTTTTAAAGTATCAAACTCTGGTATTAACATACTGCGTATGGGTTCTACAATCACATCTTTCATGCAACGCCCCAACAAATCATAATCATGTTGGTAAAGCGCACTTATTAAACCTGCAATATTACCCCACTGTATCACTGCATCTTTAAGCAAAACCTTGGAACGTATAATCTGTCGAGCATCGCGGGTGGGTACATCTACATGTGGGTACAATAAGGCGCAATACAAATCGGGTACGGGTAGGGCAATAACTTCTAAAGGTTCGTAACTTTTTATCAGCGTAAAGCCACCCAAAAGCGATGGTGCAACATTATCGGCGTGGCCATGGCCGCAAGCCAAAGCTTCGCCTTCCATGGCAAAAGGTAACAGTTGCATACGTGTTAAAGGGTTGCCTAATAATTCGTTTGCGGCAAATAAACCCGCTACTGCACTTGCTGCGCTCGAGCCTAAACCGCTACCCAAAGGCATCTTTTTTTCTAAGCTTATGCTAAAACCTATATCAGTGCGACCTAAATGTTTTAGCAAACTAATTACGCAAGCACTAACTGTATTTTTTAGCGGGTCGCGGGTAAGTTTACCTTCGTCGCCAATAATATTGTCGATAATAACGCCAGGTTTATCGGTAATTTTCATCACCAATTCGTCGCCGGGTTGGTTAACGGCAAAGCCCAAAATATCGAAACCACAAACCACATTTGCTACGGTTGCTGGGGCAAAAACTTTTATAGATTTACTGCTCATCGGCTTGCTCCTACTTTTACTAAATCGGCAAATACACCTGCAGCGGTCACGGCTGCACCTGCACCTGGCCCTTTTACAACCATTTGGGTTTCGTTGTACCGCTCGGTGGTAAAGGCAATGATATTGTCGCTGCCCGATAGTGCAAAAAATGGGTGATTAGATCCTACAGATTGTAGGCTGATGCTCACTTTACCGTTTTCAAGTTTGCCAATGTAACGCAATACTTCATTTTTACTTTCGGCATCGTTCTTTATTTTGGCAAAAAAGCTTTCAGCTTTTTTAAGTTCCTCATAAAATGCATCAACCGTTGGTGCTGTTAGGCAACTTGCTGGCAATATGGCGCCTAAATCAACATCGGCGGCTTCCATTGGTATGCCTGTGTTACGAGCTAAAATTAACATTTTACGCATAAAATCAACTCCACCTAAATCGTCTCTTGGGTCGGGTTCGGTATAACCTTTTTCTTGTGCTTGTTTTACAATATCGTGAAAACTAACATCGCCCTTAAAATTATTGAAAATGAAAGATATAGTGCCAGACAAAATAGCTTCAATCTTAACAATACCATCGCCACTTATAATTAAATCGTTTAAGGTTTTAATGATGGGAAGGCCGGCACCAACGTTGGTTTCGTAGAAGAAATCGACCCCGTGTTTTTGTGCGGTATCTCGCAGTTCGGCAAATTGTTTATAATCGGCCGAGTTGGCAATTTTGTTGCAGGTTACTACAGAAATATTGGCTTTAAAAATCTCTAAATAATATTTTGATGGCGATACGCTAGCTGTGTTATCAATAAAAACACAGTTAGGCAAATTTAAAGCTTTCATTTGCTGTACAAAATCGGGCAGATGGGCATCAATAGATTGTGCTAAGTTTGCTTGCCAATTGTTCAAGTCTAAACCATCGGCATCAAAAATCATTTTTTTGGTGTTGCTTAATCCCACCACCTTAATATTTATTAAGTTATGCTTTTGCAGATAAGTGTGGTGCGCATTAATTTGGCTCAATAACTCTTTACCAATATTGCCTACGCCTACCACAAAAACGTGTAGGGTTTTTTGCAGGGTATCAAAAAAAGCATCGTGAACGGTGTTTAGGGCTTTTGATAAATCGGCATTGTTAATAATTACCGATATATTATACTCTGACGAGCCTTGTGCAATTGCCACCACATTTACTCCATTACGGCCTAAAGCGTTAAACAGTTTGGCAGCAATACCAGTAGTTTTCTTCATATTTTCACCTACAATTGCCAAAACAGCTAGGTTACTTTCTATAACTACTGGGTTTAGTTTTGCCGCTTCTAACTCTAACTCAAACTCTTGCTCTATTAACGCTTTGGCTTTTTGTGCGTGGTTTGGGTTTACCGCAAAAGTTATCGAATGCTCGGATGATGATTGTGTGATTAGTATTACGTTAACCTGCTCTCGCGAAAGCAAAGAAAATAAACGGCCACTAAAACCGGCTTTGCCCACCATTCCGCTGCCTTGAATATTAATAATGCTGATATCATCAACCGATGAAATACCACGTATTGTTTGTGCCGATGGTTTTGTATTATGGCAAATAACAGTTCCTGCAAAAGCGGTATTAAAAGTATTTTTTATTACTATGGGGATTTTTTTGAGGAATGCCGGCGTCATTGTTGGCGGGTAAATTACTTTGGCACCAAAAAACGAAAGTTCCATAGCTTCGGTGTACGAAAGTTCGTCCATCGAAAAAGCTTTTTGCACACGTCTAGGGTCGGCGGTCATCATCCCATCAACATCAGTCCAAATTTCAATGCTACTACAATCTAAAGCTGCGCCTAAAATAGCTGCGGTATAATCGCTGCCACCACGGCCTAAAGTAGTTATGCGATTATGGTTATCGCTGGCAATAAAGCCAGTAGCCACTACAATGGCGTGTTTATGATGGTCGAAATAGTTTTTTATTAAAAAATTACTTTGCTCAAAATCAACTTTGGCGTTGTTAAAAGAGCTATCGGTTTTAATAATGTCGCAAGTGTTTAAAAACTCCACCGCTTCAAAATCTGCTCGTAAAATACGACTAATTAAAAAGGCCGAGCATTTTTCGCCATAGCTTAAAACCGAATCACGGGTTTTTGGGCTGAGTTCTTGCAGAGCGGTTATACCTTGCATTAAATCTTCTAATGCCTGAAAATATAGCTTTAGAGTAGTTAAAACTTGGTTTTGCTGTTGTAAAGGAACTAACTCTTTAACTACTGTAAAATGACGTTTTTCTATTTGAGCCAATTCGTCGGCAAAATCTATACCTGTAATTGCACCTTCGGCCATACTAATTAGCTGGTTGGTAAGCCCACCCATTGCCGATACAACCAAAACTACCTGTTCTTGATCGGCAACATTTTGTTTTACAATAGCAACCAAGGCTTTTAAAGCCTCAATACTCCCTACCGATGTTCCACCAAATTTTAAAATCTTCATAATTTTATAAAAAAAAACGCCTTCCATGTTAAGGGAAGGCGCTGTGCGTATTTATGTAACCACTCTATCGCTCCCCTTACGCTTTAGGCATAACGGTTGTAAATGTTGTGGTTGTGTTGGTTAATTTCACTATTTTAATTTATGTGCCAAAGCTAAACGATAGTTTTTAATATGCAAAAGATTTTTTGATATATATTTTTTAACCCTAATTTATAAATTAAACTATATTTGGTTAAGCTATCAAAATCAAATTTATTAGAATTAATACACATAAATTTATATATAAAAATGTCCTTTAACACAAAAACAATATTGGCAACATTAATTTTCTGCTTTTTAATAACAATTGTTAAAGCGCAAAATTTTGGCTCAAATTGGCCAGGTAACAATACAATAAGTTTTGGCAACTTAGGTGTTGGTTACTCCAAACCCATTACCATAAAAACATTAAAAAATTTCGTCAATCTACCCGTAAAATTTAAGGTTACTACCCTAAACGACAGTGTAGAATTTGTACGTTCTAAAATTTATGCCGACACCGTTTTAAACCAAACCTATTTGATTAAAGTGAATAAGAAAATAGAAAAAAATAAGCCTGGCCGCGAAACTAAAATCTACACTAAAGAAACCAAAAAAATATTTACAGAATTATTTGAGGGCGGAACATTAAATGGAGTAATTACAGATAGTTGTTGGCTTTTTAAAGTAATAAATGGGCAAATTAGCGCATACTCACCTATAGCTAATCTTAAATTACAAACTAATTATTTAAACGCCTTTCAAGTTGCTGATGGCCCTATCCAAAAATTTGACCCTAAAAAGTTAGAGAAAGTAATTGCCGATAACCCAAAGGCAAAAATAGCATTTGATAAAAAAAATTATTTTAAGGCAATAAAAATTTATAATGGTTTAGAGTAGGTTTTTGGTTAGCCGCCCCAATTTACCATCAAACAAGTTTTGCCAAACGCACCCTACCGTTGTGTAATAAACGGGATGGCAGTGGCAGCCCCCGTTTTTCTCGGGGCTATAACGTATCAGCCCGACTAGCCTTAACCTAAAGAGCAGAAATTTTGCTTTTCTAAAAAAATTTAAAACTATTAGCCACTCAATTTTTACACAAAAATTGCGTTTTAAATTGTGCTTGCATTGGTAAAAAACTACCTTAGTGATTGTAAAACATAATTAATGATTGGTAAATTAACGCTTATATATCTTTTAGTCTTGGTTTTAACTAAGCCTATCGTAGCTCAAGAAAACAAAAAATGGGATATTGAAAAACCATTAAGTACCACCAAAACCATAAATTTTACCACAAACGAAGGCACTTGGCTAAACTTAGATGTAAGCCCCGACGGTAAAGAAATTGTTTTCGATTTGTTAGGCGATATTTACAAAATGCCCATTAACGGTGGTTCAGCAACACTTTTAGCAGGAGGTTTAGCTTTTGAAGTACAGCCCAGGTTTTCGCCAAATGGCAAATATATTTCTTACACCAGCGATAAAGATGGTGGCGATAATATTTGGATTATGAATGCCAACGGTACCGAAAAACGTCCCATTACCAAAGAAAATTTTAGACTTTTAAACAATGCGGTTTGGCTACCAAACAGCAATTATATTGTTGCCCGTAAGCACTTTACCAATACCCGTAGTTTGGGTGCTGGCGAACTTTGGCTTTACCATATTAGCGGCGGTTTAGATGGGGTGCAACTTACCAAAAAGAAAAACGACGAGCAAGACCAAGGCGAACCTTGCATAAGTGCTGATGGTAAACAAGTTTATTTTAGTGAGGATGTTAGTGCTGGCCCTAAATTTAGATACAATAAAGACCCCAACGGCGAAATTTACGCTATACGCAAGTTAAATTTAGATAACGGCGAGTTTGAAAAAGTAGCGGGTGGTGCAGGTGGTGCGGTTAGGCCCCAAGTTTCGCCCAATGGTAAATTATTGGCTTTTGTAAAAAGAGTTAGGCTAAAATCAGTTTTGTATGTGCAAAATTTACAAACTGGTGAAGAGCAAGCAGTTTATGACGACCTAAGTAAAGACCAGCAAGAAGCGTGGTCTATTTTTGGTGTTTACCCAAATTTTAATTGGTTACCCGATAATAAAACCATTGTTTTTTACGCTCAAGGAAAAATTAGAAAAGTAAATATTGATACGCAAGAAAGTGCGGAAATACCTTTTACAGTTGATGTTAAACAAACGATTACCGATGCTTTACATTTTGAGCAAAAGGTTTTTACTGATGATTTTGACGTTAAAATGGTAAGACAGTTGACAACATCGCCCGATGGCAAAAAAGTAATATTTAATGCTGCTGGCTATTTGTACCAAAAAGATTTACCCAATGGCAAGCCCCAACGTTTAACCCAAAACCAAGATTGGGAATTTGAGCCCAATTTTTCGGCCGATGGTAAATATTTGGTTTACACTACTTGGAACGATTTAAAAAAAGCTGCAATTGTAAAATATAGTTTCGAGCGTAAAGATACCACCGTACTATCTCGCGAAAGTGGCTATTATTACTCGCCAAAGTTTTCAACCAAAGGCGATTTTATAGTATTTGCAAAAGGTACAGGAAATATTAATTTGGGTTACACTTATGGCAAAAACCCTGGTATTTATACTATACCAGCAACGGGTGGTAATCCTAAATTTTTGTTGAAAGATGCCAGCAACCCCCAATTTAATGTTAATGATAGTCGTATTTTTTATAAAGTTAGTGTTGGGGATAAAAACCTATTGAATAGTTGCGACTTAAATGGTAAAGATGTACGCACACATTATAGTAGTATTTATGCTACCCAATTTATTCCCAGCCCTAACAATAAATGGCTTTCTTTTAACGAGTTGTTTAATGTGTATGTAACGCCTTTGGTTACGGTGGGTAATGCCTTAGAACTGTCATCAAACAATAAAAGTTTACCGTTAAAAAAAATATCGAAAAATGCAGGTAATTGTATGCAATGGAGTGCCGATAGCAAGAATTTACATTACATATTAGGGCCAAATTATTTTACCAAACCTATAAAAAGTGCTTTCGATAATTTTGATGAATTAAACGATAATATACCCGCACTTGATACAGCTGCAATAAACATAGGTTTAAAATTACCTGCCGATAAACCTTTGGGAAAATTGGCTTTTACCCACGTAAGAATTATTACCATGAATGGTGATGAGGTTATAGAAAACGGTACAATTGTGGTTGAGCAAAATAAAATTATTGCAATTGGTAGAACTAGCGATACAACTATACCCAACGATGCCATGAGGTATAACCTTGAAGGCAAAACCATTATGCCGGGTATAATTGATGTACATGCTCATTTACCAACCAGTGTAGATGGGGTTTCACCGCAACAAGATTGGCCTTATGTTACCAATTTAGCTTTTGGGGTTACTACCGTACACGACCCAGCTAGCAATACAGAAATGGTGTTTTCGCAAGCCGAAATGATAAAAGCTGGGCGTTTAACTGGGCCGCGTTTATACAGTACAGGTACAATATTGTACGGTGCCGATGGTGATTATAAAGCGGTTATAAATAATTACGACGACGCCTTAATGCACCTTAAACGATTGA
The DNA here is from genome assembly GCA_004294495.1 of Sphingobacteriales bacterium. GTDB lineage: Bacteria > Bacteroidota > Bacteroidia > Sphingobacteriales > Sphingobacteriaceae > Pseudopedobacter. Next base: position 2,438 of record REAS01000060.1, on the reverse strand, counting down.
AAGCGGTAGGTGCTTTTTCGGTAAAATCGTACAACCAACCTCGCCGAGCGCAACGGCAACAAATTATTGAAGCTGCCAGTAATTTAAAAATGCAAGTAGTGCCTGAGGGCGGAAGTACTTTTTTTACAAATATGAGTATGATTGCCGATGGACATACAGGCCTTGAACATAACATACCCGTAACACCTGTATATAAAGATGTTTTCACATTTTTTAATGCAAGTAAAACGGCCTACACACCTACCCTAATTGTTGCTTATGGTACACAAATGGGTGAAAATTTTTGGTATGATAGAAGCAATGTTTGGGATAATGATAAACTTTTAAATTTTACACCTCGCCAAATAATTGATGCTAGGGCAAGGCGTAGAACAACATCGGAATATGGGGATTATGGCCACATAGATGTTTCTAAAGCGGTAAGCCAAATTGCTGCTGGTGGCACAAAAGTAAATTTAGGTGCACATGGCCAACTGCAAGGTTTAGGAGCACATTGGGAACTTTGGATGCTTGCCCAAGGCGGTATGAGTAATTTAGAAGCCCTAAAATGCGCTACTATAAACGGGGCTATTTATTTGGGTATGGATAAAGAAATTGGGTCGTTAGTTAAAGGTAAATTAGCCGATTTTTTAGTTTTAGACGAAAACCCCTTAGATGATATACGCAATAGCGAAAAAATAAAATTCACTATTGCTAATGGCCGGATTTACGATGCCGAAACTATGAACCAAATTGGAAATAACCTAACTATAAAACCTAAATTCTGGTGGCAAACTGGGAAAGGAGATACTTTTACAAACCCAGAGAGCAATGTACAAACCCAACAATTTACCATTCCAAATTGCGAATAATTGATTTAGATTTTATAATTTAATTTACTCTTCTTAATTTTCTAAAAAATATACCTTAAAAGTTGTGCCCTCGCCTACAATACTCTGTACATCTATTTTCCCGCCCATAGCATCTATTTGGGTTTTTATTATAAACAAACCTAAACCCTTTGCATCCTTATTTTTATGAAAAGTTTTATACATTCCCTTAACTCCGAAGACCGACATAAAAAAGGAACAATAAATTCAGTAAAACAATGGTTAAAAGACTTTATATAACCTTAAAACTTCAGTATATTAGGTAAAACTTTTAGTGAGGATTAATTAACGACATCAAATGAGAAAATCAACAATTTATGCGGATTAAATTTATATCATCCGAGTTTGAAACACTGGGAATTTAATAATTAAAAACATTAGCACTTATAATAAACCGGAAATTGTTGACGAGATTTTAAACAGAAGATATGTAAACTAAATAAATAAAAAATATTATGTTTAACCTAATGAAAATTTAAATCTTTAAAATTTTGTTTTCAACTAATTTATTTTTTTTGTCTGTTTTCCACTGTTAATTTAGAAAATATTCGAATTGTAAAAACCAACAACTGATTTTAAGCTATTATATTTGTTACCAATTACTTAAATATTTAAAAAAAATCACAAGTTTACCTATTATGAAACTAAATGTAGTAAATGCGGGTTATTTTAAACTTGATGGCGGTGCCATGTTTGGCGTTGTTCCTAAAACAATTTGGCAAAAAACCAACCCAGCCGATGAAAATAATTTATGTACTTGGGCAATGCGCTGTTTACTAATTGAGGATGGTAAACGTTTAATTTTGGTTGATAATGGTATTGGCGATAAACAAGATGCTAAATTTTTAAGTCATTATTACCTTCACGGCGATGACACTTTAGAGAAATCGCTAAAAAAACTAGGCTATACCGCAGCCGATATTACCGATGTTTTTTTAACACATTTACACTTCGATCATTGCGGTGGCTCCATCATCCGCGAAAGCGAAAAATTAATACCCGCATTTAAAAACGCAATATATTGGAGTAACCAAGCACATTGGGATTGGGCAATGCAACCTAACGAACGAGAAAAAGCTTCTTTTTTAACAGAAAATATTTTACCAATTAAAGAAAGTGGAAAATTAAGATTTATACCAAATGAAGAAGGTTATAACTTAACAGATAGTATAAAAATTCGGTTTGTTTACGGTCATACTAATGCTATGATGCTTCCGCAAATCAATTATAAAGGAAAAACTTTAGTTTATATGGCCGATTTGTTGCCATCGGTTGGGCATATACCCTTACCTTATGTTATGGCTTACGATATGTTTCCCTTAAAAACGTTAGATGAAAAAAATATATTTTTAGCCGAAGCCTGCGCTAATAATTATATTCTAATTTTTGAACACGATGCTATAAATGAGTGCTGTACTTTAAAAATGACCGACAAAGGAATTCGGTTAAGCGAAACTTTTAAATTAGCAGATACCTTAACTCCGCAGACCGGCATAAAAAAGGAAGAGAAAAAGTCAGTAAATCAATGATTTAAAGACTTTTTTCTTCCTTAAAATTTCACTATATTCG
>REAS01000059.1 GCA_004294495.1 Sphingobacteriales bacterium | reverse complement strand
CAAAAATATTAAATAGCTAAAATAATTTTAAAACTTTTTTAAAATTTCTACCAGTTTTTGCTGTTTTATTTGGATGTTAACATAGAATACGCTTTAAAATAGTAAATATCATTGGTTTACAGCAAATTATACTATAGCTTAATAATCGAACTCAGGTTTATAGCATTATTATATTCTTACCTCAATACCATTATTTTTCAACATTGCTTTTAAATCGGGTATTAATATTTCTCCGTAATGAAAAACCGATGCGGCCAAAGCAGCATCTACATTACTTTGTTCAAACACATCAACAAAATGTTGTGCATTACCTGCCCCGCCCGATGCTATAATGGGTATGCTAATTAAATCGTTTATCTGCGTAAGCAAAATAGTATCGAAACCAGATTTGGTACCATCTTTATCCATTGAGGTTAGTAAAATTTCACCTGCACCACGTTGCTCGGCTTCTGTTATCCAATGTTGGGTTTGTAATTGGGTAGCTATTCGGCCGCCGTTTAAATGCACAAAATCGCCATTGGGCAAACTCTTAGTATCAACAGCCAAAACCACAAACTGTACACCAAATGCTGCAGCTAAATCGTTTATTAATTGTGGGTTGCGTACAGCAGCCGAGTTTATTGCAATTTTATCGGCACCAGCGTTTAATAAAGCTTCGGCATCTTGTAGGGTGCTAATGCCACCGCCAATAGTAAAAGGTATATTGATTTGCCGGGCTACGGCTTTGCACATTTCTATAGTGGTTTTGCGGTTTTCTACCGTGGCGGTAATGTCTAAAAAAACCAACTCATCGGCACCTTGTTGCGAGTATTGCCAAGCCAATTCAACTGGGTCGCCAGCATCTCGTAAATCAACAAAATTTATGCCTTTTACAGTACGCCCGTCTTTAACATCTAAACAAGGAATTATTCTTTTACTTAACACAATTTTTTACAACGAAGTTAGCATTTGCAGATTCCATTCTTTTATCTCATCAATGCTTATTCGGTTTTCGTAAATTGCTTTTCCTACAACACAACTTTCTACTTTTAAATCATTTAGCTCTTCAATATCGGCCATAGAACTTATACCGCCCGATGCTATTAATTTTATAAATGGCGATTGGTTTAATAGTTTTTTGTACAAATCAACACCTGCACCACCTAGTTTTCCGTCTTTGGTAATATCGGTACAAAGGAAACGGAAGAAGCCTAATTGAAGGCATTTATCTACATAATCCATTAGTTTTATAGGAGAACTTTCCATCCAACCCGAATATTTAATTACCTCATCTAACACATCAATTGCTACTACAACTTTATCAGAGCAATGTGCTTTATCACACATTTCGGCAGATAGTTCTTGCAAAAAATCGGGATTGGTAATGGCTTGTGTACCCACAATAACGCGGTGCATACCGGCATCAAGTAATTCTTTTATTTTATCGATACTACGTACACCACCACCGTATTGTACCTTCATATCGGTTTTTTTAATAATATCGAAAAGGTATTTTTGGTTGCTAAAATCGCCTTTGGCTCCGTTTAAATCAATGACGTGAACAAACTCGGTGCCATTGGCTTGGTACAATTCTATTTGTTCTTCTAAACCCACTTTGTAAGTGGTAACTTGCTGATAATCGCCTTCAACAAGGCGTACAACTTTCTGATTTAAAACATCAATGGCAGGAATAATATACATAGTTTTTTGTTAAATATGTGCAAAATTTTGAAGTAGTTTTTCGCCAGCTAAACCCGATTTTTCGGGATGAAACTGTACGCCGTAAAAATTATTTTTTTGTATAGCTGCCGAAAATGTGTTTCCATAATCGCAACTTGCAATGGTAAAATTAGGATTAAATTCTATAAAATAAGAGTGTACAAAATAAAAGTAGGTTTGGTTAGCAATATTGGCGAATAAATAATTATTAGTATTAACGCAAATATTGTTCCAACCTATGTGCGGTACTTTTTTTGATATTGCTGTGTTAAAACGTAAGGTTTTTAGTGGTATTATACCTGTCATTACTGCATCTCCTTCTTCGGAGTGGTTGGTAATTAACTGCATACCCACACAAATGCCCAAAACGGGTTTTGTTAAAGCTTTTATGGCAGGTAACAACCCTGTTTCCATTAACTTTTGCATAGCCGCACCAGCGTGGCCAACACCAGGTATAATTATATGGCTGTAATTGTCAAAATCTTGTGGCTGGTTTATCATCCCGTAAGGTAAACTCAACCTATCTAAAGCCGCTTTTAACGAAAAAATATTACCTGCCCCGTAATTTACTATGCCTATATTTTTAGTGGATATTTGTTGGGTGTGTGTGTGCATTTTTATTTTTTGGGCTATGGCCGATTTTTTGTTTTACTAAAATTTGGTGCAAATAGTTACAAATAACAGGCTTAAAGTTACAAAAAATAATGATAATTACAAACAATTGGCTTTATAAGCAACCAACAAGATAACAAGAGGAAAATTAAATGTTTATTCGATTTGTATTTTAAAACTAAAATATAGTGGTTATTATTGATTAATGTTTTTTGAATAAATTACGTATTTTTGATTAAAATTTTTAGCTATGACAGTTACTTACAATGTTAGTAGAAACGAATTAAATGCCGATTTAATTGAGTTGATAAAACTAACTTTTAAAACGGAAAGGGTATTAATACAAATAGCCGAGGATATTGATGAAACGGAGCGTATAATGGCCAATAAAAAGTTGTGCGATAAAATATTAAAAGCTGATGATGATTTTAGTATTGGTGCAAACGTAGTAAAATTTGAAGGTAATTTATTTAGCGAAAAATATAGTTCTTAATGCGCTGTATTGAGTTTCACGAAAAATCTTTTGAAGAGTTTAACGAATGGGCTATTTTCAATAAATCTATTTATAAAAGATTGGTAAGAATAATTGAGGAAACCCAAAGAACTCCATTTGAAGGGATTGGTAAACCAGAACCACTTAAAGGGAATTTAGCGGGCAAATGGTCGAAAAGAATAAACGATGAGCATCGTTTAATTTATACAGCTACAGATGAAGGTATCAAAATTTATTCTTGCAGAGACCATTATTAGTTGCATTTTTTTAATATATAAACTTGGATGCTTTTGAAAGTAACTTTATTTTTTATTTTTGCTATCATCGTTAATACAAATTACTACAGGTAAAATATAATTAGACTCAGTCTTTCTACCAGCTTGTGTTCCTGGTATAAATTTCATAAGTTTTACAACTCTCAAAACTTCATTATCAACCGCCTCACTTAAACTCTTTGTAATTTTAGGATTACTTACATTTCCTTTTTTATCAATTGTAAAGTTCACTATTATTTTACCTTGTGTGCTTTCATTACTTGGATATTTTAAATTCTTACCTAAAAACTTAACAAGCCCATTTTGTCCCCCATCTTTGAAGGAAGGCATTGTTTCTACTATTGCACCTAAAAGAACATCAGATTCTTCTTCGATGCTTTCTCTTTTTATGGTATCACAATTTCTAGTTTGTGCGTAAAGTGCTTTATTAAACAGCCCCAACCCAATTGTAATTAAGGCACTTGCAATAAAATGTTTAACTTTATTAGAATTAGAATTAGATTTTACTTGTATTTGAGATTTTGAAAAAAGCCCACAAACAGTTCCGTGTTTTTTAAGTAAATTTGTTAATTGATTTAGACTGCTCTTTCTAAAATCAAAAACTGTTTTATCGCAACTGGAACAATGAATCCCAAGAGAACAAGGTGTCATTTTGTTGTGAGACTCGTTACAAGCAAAAGAGAAATTTATATTTTCAATCGGGGCCATATCTTTATTTTTTATAAGAATATATTACATTACCTGTTTGAGTTTCAACAAAAAAAATTTAATTTGTTTGTTGAATTTTTAGAAATCAATATTTCGTTTTTACGTGTTTTTAAAAATTTGCTAAATTCTTTTTTATCGCTCAAAGTTTTGATTATAAAAACAAAATCTTTATGGTTAACTTTCTTTAAAATCTATCATTTAATAATTTTAATTGTACATTTTTTTTTGCTTTCGCCGATTTTTACAGCACACCTTTTGTACTAGGCAATTTCATATTATTAACGTCTTGTTTAACAGCCATTTTAATGGCTTTGGCAAATGCTTTAAATATAGCTTCAATTTTGTGGTGTTCGTTATCACCTTCGGCTTTTATATTTAAGTTACATTTTGAAGCATCGGAAAACGATTTAAAAAAATGAAAAAACATTTCGGTAGGCATATCACCCACTTTTTCTCTTTTAAAATCGGCATCCCAAACTATCCAATTGCGACCGCCAAAATCTAATGCAACTTGCGCCAAACAATCGTCCATTGGTAAACAAAAACCATATCTTTCTATACCTCGTTTATCGCCAAGTGCCGTTAAAAAAGCTTCGCCAAGGGCAATACCAGTATCTTCAATGGTGTGATGTTCATCAATATGTAAATCGCCTTGTGCTTTAATAGTTAAACCTAAATTACCGTGGCGGGCAATTTGCTCTAGCATATGATCAAAAAAATGAAGACCAGTAACAATTTCGGTTTTACCCTCGCCATCTAAATTTAATTTAATGTAAATGTCGGTTTCTTTGGTAGTACGGCGGTGTTCGGTTTCTCGTTTTCCGAGTTTTAAAAACTGGTAAATATTTTGCCAAGCACCGTTCTCAAATTCATCATTATCAAATTTTGAGCTAACTTTTTTGGCAATATGTTGCTGCAAATCATTTACTTGGTTAAGGGTTTCGCTTGCGCCGAGGTTGGTTTGGTTATCAATAAAAATACCTTTTGCACCTAGGTTTTTTGCTAAAACCATATCGTTTAAACGGTCGCCAATTACAAAGGAATTTGCTAAATTGTATTTATCTTTATCAAAAAAATGGGTTAACAAACCTGTTTGCGGTTTGCGGGTAGGGGCGTTATCACGGGCAAAAGTACGGTCTATAAAAATCTCATCAAAAACAATTCCTTCGTTTTTTAAGGTGTTGATGATAAAGTTTTGCACAGGCCAAAATGTATTTTCGGGATAAACGGCAGTACCCAAACCATCCTGATTGGTTACCATAACCAGTTTGTAATTTAATTCTTTAACAATTTTGGTTAACCAATAAATGGCACCAGGGTAAAATGTTAGTTTCTCAAAACTATCTATTTGTTCGTCGGCGGGTTCTAATATTAGGGTACCGTCTCGGTCGATGAATAGGAGGGATTGGGTGTTCATTATAATATTTTTAGTGATTCTATCAAACTTTCATTCTCTGCTGCTGTGCCAACCGTAATACGTATGCAGCCTTCGCACAATTCTATTTTATTTCGGTTGCGTACAATTATTCCTTTATCAACCAAAAAATCATAAATGGCATTGGCAGCGGTGGTTTTTACCAAAATAAAATTAGCATCCGATGGGTAAATATCTAACACAAAAGCTAATGGTTTTAAGGCCAGTACCAATTTATCTCGTTCGGTTAGGGTTTCTTTAATCCAATTGTTAATTTGGGTTACGTTTTGCAAGGCATCTAAAGCCAACTGTTGCGATGCCTGATTAATATTGTATGGCGGTTTTACCCGATTAAATACTTCTATAATTTCTTCGCTGGCAAAAGCCATACCTACACGTAAACCAGCCAAACCCCAAGCTTTTGATAGGGTTTGCAATACTACCAAATTTGCATATTCGGTAAGTTCTTGTATAAAACTTTTTTGACGAGAGAAATTAATATAAGCCTCATCAACAACCACTAAGCCGTTAAAGTTGGCCAATAAAGTTTCAATATCTTCCCGGTTTATAGAGTTACCGGTGGGATTATTGGGCGAGCAAATAAATATCAGTTTGGTATGGGCATCAATAGCTTCGGCAATACCATCAAGGTTGAGTTGGTAATCGCTATTTAGGTTTACCCTTTTTAATTGTACATCGTTAATGTTTGCCGAAACTTCGTACATACCATAAGTGGGCGGTACAATAATTACGTTATCGATACCTGGGTTGCAAAAGCTACGGAACAGGATATCAATAGCTTCGTCGCTACCGTTACCTAAAAAAATATTGCGAGGTGGCACACCTTTAATATGGCTCAATTTGGTTTTTAGGGCAAATTGCAGTGGATCTGGGTAGCGGTTATAATTTGTTGCCAAAGGCGAGCCAAAAGCATTTTCATTAGCATCTAAATACACCGAGGCTTCGCCCTTAAATTCGTCCCTTGCCGACGAATAGGGTTTAAGGTTTTTGATGTTTGTGCGAATGATTGTGTTGAGGTTGAAGGGCATAAAAATTTTGTGTAGATGAATTACATCTTTTTATAATGAATAGAATAGGTGGTAACCGCTACAGTATCACGGGCGCCCAAACTATAAATTATATTTTCATTAAATTCGTTTGATGTGGTGCCTGTTGCGGTAAAATGGTTACTACTATCATAATACTTATAAAGTAAATAACTCATAGTAATTTCATTATAAGTTCCATAGCCTACAAGCATTTTTCTTCTTTCTTTTGAAGTATTAGGTGAATCTGGAAATGGTATAGAGTATGTAGTATGTTTTAAAAGTTGGTAACCTAAGTAATTCATATTCATAAAAATTGGTTCAACAGAATAGAATAAAATTTGATTATTGTTTTTTTCTATTGTGTACTTTATGTTTTTTTGAACAGGCTTAGGTGAACCTGTTGTCAGGGGTAGAAACTCCCAAGGGTCTCTCATAATTAAAGATGAAAATCCTTCATCTTCAAATTTTGAAGGGAATTCTAAAGTGTCTTGGGATGTGAATTTTAATTTCCCCATTTTTTGCATCGGAAAATTTGTTGAGGTAAACCACTTAATATCTTCGCCTAAAAAATTGCTGATAATTTTTTGGTCATTAATTTCCTTGCCATTAGCAAATAATCTTACTTGGTTTTTAATAACTGTTTTAAAGTGAGTTAACTCCAAAGGAAAAGTTACTACTTCTACTTTTTCCTCTTTTTTACACGCTGCAAATCCTCCGCATAAAGCGATAAATAAAACTGTTTTAAAAATGCTGTTTTTCATATTATCTAGCTTTAAAATTATAAGTAAAATACTGCAAAGCCACAGTATCAGTTATTTGTAATTGATCTAACGCTTTTGTGTCAATAGTTATAGGCAGGTTATAAGCTATACCTATTTGCGGTGTAGAGTTACCTTGTTTAATTTTATAGCTTAAAGCTGATAAATCCAAGTCTAAATAATTACCATAAGCAACTTTAAAATCTTTGGTTGTATAAGTAATATTTGGTGCAACACCTGTAGCAATTGGGGGCTCTTTAAATTTTAATAATAAATAAGTTAAACTTTGTGGGTTTACTGTGATTAGTTTTTGTGACGAAAATATAAAATCGGTTTTTCGGTTGGAAAAGTCACTATTTAAATCATAGGTTTGTTTGGGGTTACCAAATTGGGCTAAACTTTTTGATAAAAAAAATATTTCTTCGTTAGTATTTATAGCTTGGTTTTGCAAGTTAAAATTGGTTTCGTCTTTTATAAAGTTGGTAATTATGTCGGCATCTGTTATTTCTTTGCCTTGGGTAAATAACCTTACTTCGGTTATTTTGTTTATTTGGTTTGCATAAAGTGTTTGTGGAAAAAATACACTTTGTTGCTCTCCAACTTTTTCACACGATGCAAAGCATCCGCATAAAGCGAAAAGAAAAAGGAGGTTTATTTTGAGGTTTTTCATAAAAGGAAATTGTTTGGCAATAAATTTAGAAAAATAATTTTAAAATGGGTTATAAATTGGTTATAGTTATTTCTACATTCAACTTTGTGTTCTTTGCGCTTTTGCTTGGCGCTCTTTGCGGTCTAAAAATAAAATTTTACCGCAAAGGGAGCAAAGATTTAGGCAAAGGGCGCTAAGCCTAACGCAATTCAAAAAAATTTTTTTAATTCCTCTCCAACCTAACTGTCACTGCATTTTTATGCGCATCTAATCCTTCTAAAGTGGCTAAAACTTCAATCGTTAGCCCTAAGTTTTCTATTCCAGCTTCGCTAATGTGCTGAAACGTAATTTTTTTCACAAAAGAATCTAAAGAAACTCCCGAATAAGATTTTGCATAACCACTTGTAGGCAAAGTATGGTTAGTACCCGATGCGTAGTCTCCGGCACTTTCGGGGGTTAAATTTCCTAAAAACACCGAACCTGCATTTATAATTTGCGGGGTAATTTGTGCCCAATTATCGGTAGCCAATATTAAATGCTCGGGGGCATATTGGTTGCTAAAATCCATTGCATCACTTAAATTATCAGCTAAAATAATATAAGAATTTTCTAAGGCCTTGGCCGCAATACTTTTACGAGACAGTACAGCTAGTTGTACTTCTAATTGTTGCAAAGTTTGAGTAATGGTTTCAACATCAGTGCAAACCAAAACCGCTTGACTATCGTTACCGTGTTCGCATTGGGCTAAAATATCGGCAGCTACAAAAACCGGCTTTGCGGTTTCATCGGCTATTACCAACACTTCCGACGGGCCAGCAGGCATATCAATACTGGTGTTGGTGGTAGCTTGCACCATAGTTTTTGCCATAGTTACAAACTGATTTCCTGGACCAAAAATTTTATCAACCTTGGTTATGGTTTGGGTGCCGTAAGCCATTGCTGCAACCGCCTGTGCACCACCAACTAAATAAATTTTATCAATTTGTAAAAGCTGCGCTACAAAAGCCAAATAGCCATTTATACTGGCTTTACCATCGGCATTTTTATGCGGTGGCGAGCATACTATTATCTCTTTACAACCAGCAATTTTTGCAGGAACGCCCAACATTAAAAAGGTGCTGGGCAAAACGGCAGTGCCACCAGGTATGTACAAACCCACTTTTTCTATCGCTCGTACTTCACGCCAGCAAGTTACGCCTGCTGTAGTTTCGGTTTTTTGCTCTTGTGATATTTGTGTTTCGTGAAACTTTTTAATGTTTTGGTAAGCTACTGTTAAAGCAGCTTTTGCGTCGCTAGAAATGGTGGTGGCTAAGGCAGAAATCTCATCGGCATCAACAAATAATTTATCAAGTGTAAGTCCGTCAAATTTATCAGCGTAAGCCACCAAAGCAGCATCGCCATTTTGCTGTACATTGGCAATAATGCTGGTAACAGTTTCTCTTATTTCGTTATTGGCATCGGTGTTTCGCAATACCAATTTTTCAATATCGGTTAAACTTAAATTTTTATAATTGTATTGTTTTAGCATTACACAATAATTTTTTCGATAGGCATAACCACAATTCCTTGTGCGCCTAAACTTTTTAACTCGTTAATTTTTTCCCAAAAATCTCGCTCTTGTATTACGCTGTGTACAGCTACCCAACCGCTTTCGGCAAGGGGTAAAACAGACGGACTTTTTACACCCGGAAGCATTTGCAAAACCTTATCAAGGTTGGTTTTCTCAACATTTAAAACCACGTATTTGGTTTCTTTAGCTCGTAAAACCGATTGTATGCGTTGTATTAACTCAACAATTAAGTGGTTATTTTCATCGCCTTTACGGCCAATTAATATAGCTTCGGATGCCATAACATCACAAAATGGTTTCAACCCGTTACTGCGCAAAGTGCCACCAGTTGATACAATATCGAAAATAGCATCGCTTAAACCTAAGCCTGGCGAAATTTCTACCGAGCCCGAAATCATTTTAATATCGGCAGTTATATTGTTCTCGGCTAAATATTTTCCCAATATATTTGGGTACGATGTTGCGATGGCTTTACCCTCAAAATGTTTTAAATTTTGTATGCTACTGTTGTTGGGTACAGCAATTTTTAAATCGCACTTACCAAAGCCTAAGCGTTGTAAATAAGCAACATCTACCTCGGTTTCGGCAATTACGTTTTCACCTACTATGCCAATATCGGCTATGCCGTCTTGCACATATTCGGGTATATCATCATCACGCAAAAAAAGAATCTCTAAAGGGAAATTAGAAACTTGCGAAATAAGAGAACTTTTATAGTTTTCGAAATTTAAACCACAATTTTTTAGCAGTTGTACCGATTTTTCGTTAAGCCTGCCCGACTTTTGAATAGCAATTTTTAAAGTTTTCAAGTATTTTTATTTTAATGGTAAAAAACTAAATGAGAAATAATTTTTATGTGCATGCAAATTTATACACCAAAATGGAGATGAAGACGATGCTGTTTAGTTTTTAAAAAATTAATCATTCAATATTTTTTTTGATTACTGCCTAAACTTTACATTAAAAGTTTACCTTGTTTTTTACCTAAATGAAGAGTTTTGTTTTTGAATAGTTACAAATATAAGCTTGTAAAACTTAAAATACAATTATCTTAAAACTATGTTTTAACCCAACATAATAATTAGGCATTTAAATTGTATGCACAAAATAAAATATGAAAAGTAAAGTTTGTTTGTTGCTATTAAGTATAGCATTAATTATTGCATCGTGTTCCAAAAATCGTCACGAAGAGTTTGGTAAAGATTTAGCAAAAGCCTTTAAAAGTAAAAAGTATAAAAACTTTGATACAACAGCATATTTTGCTGTTTTTAAAAGCAGATTATCTGCCGAAAACAACGAAATTCATAATCCAATAACCTTAAAAAAGATTTACAGTACCGAGGAGAAAGGTTTAAACTTAATTGGTGAGTTTTTAATTAAAGGGCAGTTAGATACTTTGGTTAGTTTTTTAGAAAAAGCAGATGAGCATGGTTTAGACCCTCAATATTTCCATACCAATGTTATAAAAGAGTTAATTACTAGAGCAAAAAAAGAGAAATTTAAAAATATAAATTTGGCTTATCCTGTATTGGCAGATATTGAACTGTACTGTGCCGATGGTTTAATAAATTATGCTAATTTTATGACTTATGGTGCAGTAAACCCCAAAAATTTTTTGAGCAGATATTATGTTAGTGTAGATAGGCCCGATATTGTATCGGCGCAAGCCTCATTAGAGCAATTAAACTTGGTTAAATTTTTAAATGAATTATCTTTTAAAGACCAACCTTACGAAAACTTGCATAAACTGTTAGTGAACGATAAATTAAATCCAACTTTAAACCCAGCTGAAAAAGTAAAAATTTATTATTCTTTAGAACGTTTAAGATGGCGAACCAAAGCTTATCCAGCAAAATATTTGTTTGTTAACATACCCGAGTTCAAACTTAGGCTAATAAATAATGAAAGTGAAGAGTTTGTAATGAAAGTTTGTGTTGGTGAAGCCGCTAATGATAAAAGTAACCACCAAACTCCAATTTTGAGCGGATTAATTAATTTGATGCAGGTTAACCCCGTATGGAATATTCCTAAAAGTATAGTTGTAAAAGAAATAGGAGTGGGGTTAAAAAACAACTCCAATTATTTAGAAGAGAAAAATATGGTTGCCTACCAAAACGGCTATTTAATTGACGGGAAAAGCGTTGATTGGAATAGTGTAGATGTTGCTAAATATGAATTTAAACAAAATCCTGGTGCCGATAATTCTTTAGGTCAGATTAAGTTTATTTTCAAAAATCCTTACGCTATTTATTTGCATGATACCCCTGCACAAGCTGCTTTTAATAAAAACAACAGGGCGGTTAGTCATGGATGTGTAAGGGTGCAAAACCCAATGAAATTAGCGAGTGCGCTAGTAAGTTTAAGTGAAGCCGAACAAATTAAAAAGGAAACAGAAGAAGCTGCTGCGGGTGGACAAGTAGTTACAAGATGGGTAAATGCTAAAACTCCAATCCCTGTTTTTATAGAATATTATACCGCTTGGGCGGATGCTAACGGTAAATTGATACTTGCAGAAGATGTGTATAACTACGATTCTAAATTGTTTGATGCATTAAAGCAATTTTTGCCTCAATAATTTATTTTAAAGGATAAGCCAAAAGTTTAAATTATGTATGTTAAATTTGAAGCGTTTAAATTATCAAATAGTTACAAAATATAATGAAAATCAAATCAATTTCGCTATTTTCAATCGTAGCATTGTCGGTGTTAATTACAGCTTGTGGTACAACTAAACAAGTAGCCGCTTTAAAGCCCTTGGCCGATTATACATCAACCGATATTGTTTACGAAAAACAACTTTCGTTTATTAATATGCCCGTTGATGTTTCGGTTATTGATTTGCAAAACCAAACTAATAAATACCTTAACGGCTTAATTTATGAGGATGCAATTTTAGACGATAACAACCTGATGATGAAGGTTTGGAAACAAGCTCCAATTACCGTAACCGAGCAATTTGGTAAGCTACAAATAGAGTTGCCATTAAAAGTTTGGGCAAAATATAAATACGGCATCAATTCGTTTGGGGTTAATTTATCCGATACAAGAGATGTAAATTTAAATGGTGTGATTAAACTAAGTACGCAGGTTGGCCTGCAAGATTGGAAAATTACTACCTTAACTAGTATTGACAATGTTAGTTGGACGGAAACCCCCAATATCATAATTTCTGGAAAATCTATACCTATAACTTATCTTATTACACCAGCTCTTTTAGTTTTTAAAGGAAAATTGGCAAAAATGGTAGACGATGCAATAGCCCAATCATTGGATATTAAACCATACGTTTTAGATGCCATAACTGGCTTAAGCAAACCGGTAAAAGTTAACGAAACTTACCAAGCATGGTTTGCAATGCAACCGGTAGAAATTTACGCCACCAAGCCTATGGTAGCAAATAAAAAAGTTACCATTAATATGGGATTAAAAACTTATTTAGAAACATCGATAGGTAGAGAACCAGCAATAAAATTTGATAGAAACACCATTTTATTAAAAACAGTTGATAAAATACCCAACGAATTTAAAGTGAATTTAGCTGCTTTTGCGCCTTATGCTTATGCAAGTGAGGTTATACAAAAAAACTTTGCTGGCCAAAAATTTGAAACGGGTAAACGAAGCGTAACTGTTAACACCGTACAACTTTGGGGTAAAGAAGGTAAAATGATTGTAGCTTTAAATTTAAGCGGATCGGTTAACGGCGATTTTTATTTAACAGGAACACCAGCATATAATGCAACAACTAAAGAAATATATTTAGACCAAGTAGATTTTGTGTTAGATTCTAAATCTAGACTTTTAAAAATTGGCGATTGGTTGGCACACGGCATGATAGTAAATAAAATGGCTGCCGCTTGCAAATTTTCTATAGCCAGCCAATTGGCCGAAGGGCAAAAAACTATGGCCAATTATTTAAACAATTACCAACCAGTAAAAGGTGTAAAAGTTAACGGAAACTTAGCAGGTATAACTCCAAGCAAAGTAATTTTAACACCAAATGCTATTGTTGCTATGGTAGTTATTGGTGGTAAAGTAGCCGTTAATGTTGATGGGTTAGAGTAAGCTTAAGAAAATATTATATTTTCTAATTGCTTTTAGTAGGTGGTTTTGGCCAATGGCGGATATATACGAGCCTCGGCAGGCATTTTAATATATTCGTTATATGATTGTATAATGTAATCTCGCAGTTGAGGGTCATCTAATTTTGATATTTCTGAAAAAGTTGGTCTAAAAAACGACATATAATCTTCTAAAACTTGCCCTCTGATATTAGTTAGGCTGCTTACTAAATCGCGATTAAAACGTCTATCAATGGTTTTTTCATTTAGCTCAATATCAATAAATTTTCTAAAAGCTCTTTTTTGTTGCGATTGTTTACTAAATAAATTGTTTAAACTTAAACTGCCATCTTTTGTAAAAACACTTGTATTAGCTGCGGAGTATGCCCCAGCGTATTGGCTTTTTAGGTTATCGGGTTTTGCAGCTTTAGCTCTAACTATAACTTCGTCTAAAACAATTATTTTTGGTTTTAAAATTATTGTCAAATTAGCTAAACTTTCTACTATAATGGTATCGTTTTGGTAGCCCGGGCAGGTAAAAATCACTAAATCTCCTAATTCTGCTTTAACCGAAAAATCCCCTTTTTGGCCAGTATGGTCTACGGCTTTTTGGGTGAGGTTGTTTACAAAAACCAATTTCATTTTATTACGTGTATCTGCATCGTACGCTATACCTCGTAATTTGGTTTGCGCATTCAAACCAAAAATTTGGGCAAATATGAAAATGAAAAGAATAATATGTTTCATTAATACAAAAATCTATTATTAGAAGTTAATAAGCAATTAATTAACCAAATTTAACGGGTTTGATTAAAATTAATTACAAATATTAGAGAAAAGTTTTCTCGTAAGCCGAAATATCAAAGCCCAGTAGCGTTTCATTATCGGTTTCTAAAACAGGTCTTTTTATACTACTGGTTGCACTTAACATATAATTAATAGCGCTATTTTGGTCGTTTATTTCAGCTTTTGCAAGGATATCTAATTTTTTATAAGTTAAACCATTTTTATTTAAAATTTGTTGCCAACCAAATTGGGTACACCATTTTTGTAGCTTTTGTTGGCTTGCACCCATATTTTTGTAGTTATAAAAACTGTATTGAATGTTGTTTTGCGCCAGCCAGCTACAGGCTTTTTTTACGGTGCTGCAATTGGGTATGCCGTATAGTGTAACCATTTTATTTTAAGTTTGAAAAATTTTTGATTTATTAAATTGTTTTTTGAATTGGGTTAAAGGTTATGATTTAAAATTACTGTATAAAAAACAAAATATTTTATAAGGTTAATTTCTTTAATGTGGAAAGTTAATTAAAACTAAATAAAAAATCTAAATTTAAAAATACTGCATTTGCGTGTAACACCAAATTACAGTGTTTTTTGTTAGGTTAATTAGCAGTAGAGGATAATTTCTTGTAGATTAAAATCTCTTACAATAAAAGTTTTATGAAAATTTTTAAGAGTTCAAAATTATTTATTAAAATTTGTCATAGTAAGTTCAATACCTATACTAGCATAATTTTTTATCATTTCAATGGATTGTTGTATTAGCAGCGGTAAATCCTTTTTTTCATCGGTATTAAAACCACTAAGCACATAATCAACTTGTTGGCCTTTTGCAAAATTGCTGCCTATACCAAATTTTAGTCTAGCATATTCATTAGTACCAAGTAAACCTTCAATGCTTTTTAAGCCGTTATGCCCAGCTGCACTCCCTTTTGGTTTTATACGTTGTGCACCAAACGGTATTGCTAAATCATCAACTAAAATTAATATATTTTCGAGTGGTATATTTAATGTATTTGCATAATAGTTTACGGCCTTACCACTAAGATTCATGTAAGTAGTTGGTTTAATAAGATGCAAAATGCTTTGCTTACAATTAACTTGCGTGTAGTAGGCTAATTTATTAAAAGAAAACTTAGTGTTTTCTTGTTTAACATACTCATCTAGTATCATAAAGCCAATATTATGTCGGTTGTCAGCATACTCAGCACCAATGTTTCCCAATCCCACAATAAGGTATTTCATTTATTTTTCAATTTTGATTGTACTTTAAATTAGACGTAATTCAATTGTTTGGCGTTTTAAAGTCTTTTTTTTTGGTGTAATTTTTATTAAGAGCAAGGTATAAAATCAACGTAAATTAAAACTAATTTGACTTAGTGCTTTGCTAACTTAAATACAGCCTTATTGCGCTAATTATTGCCAAGCTAAAAAAAACTAAAGCAATGCCATGGTTTATAATTTTACTACTTAACGAGAACTTAATTTGAATAAATTGGGCAAATTTAGCATATAAATACAAACATAAAAAAGCACCAATGCCCGAGCCGAGCGAAAAAATTTGTAACCCAAAACCTTTTGTTGTAATCAAATTGTGACTTATTAAAAATGTACCTGCAATAGCCCAAAAAGGTATTTGTATTGGATTAAAAATTCCCAAAATAACCCCCGTTCTTACCGCTGCACTTTTTTTAAAATCTTTTTGTTTAGGTAAATTTTGTTGCCCTTTATTCCATGTTAAAATACCTAATACTATAAAAATTACTATAAGTATCCAATTTAAAATTTGTAGAATATCTTGTTTTTGGGCAAACCAAGCTGCAAAACGCATTAAAATATAAGTGAAAATAGCTTCAAAAACAGAAAATGTAATAATGAAAATTAAAGCTTGCTTTAAACTTTTATTTATAGAAAGTTGCATGGCCGTTAGGTTTACATTACCTGGTGGTATATAACCCAAAAAGCTAACAACCACACCTACCATAAAAGTTAATAATAGCATTAGGCAAATATATAAAATAGGTTTGTTGGGGCAACCTTTTTTATTGCTAAGTAAAGTTGTTTTTTAGTTAAAATAGCGAACAATGTATGATATTGATATTTAAAATTTATTTTAAATATTAAATACACAAAGTCTCAGAGGCAATTTGCTGCTTGTTATTTTTAAGAAGCATAAAAAAGCTGAAAATTGCGGCAAATACTATTAGAATAAATAAATTAGTATCTAAAGGTAAATCTGTATCCTCGCAAAAGGGGTCGGTTATATAATCGCACTCGGCATAAATATTTGTAATTTGTGTTATAAAAGCTATAAGAATCAATTTACATTGTCTAAAAAATATTCTCATTTACTTAAAATTTAAAATCCGTTGTTCAAAATAGAGTTTAGTTAGGTATAAAAATTAATATTAAGGGTATAAAAAATTTAAATTTAAATTTAATAATAAAATATAGAATAAACTTAAATAATTAAAATATGGTATAAATTTACTAAATTTAATATAAATTTAACAACAAAACATAACTTTTATTAAACAATGTAAATGTGAGGTTATTTTTTTTGAACAGTTAAATTAAGCTATTATGTTTTTGTAAAGTTTAGGTTAATTAATCTTTTTTTTACACGAATTTTTTATTCAAAAAAACTTCTTCTTTTATTACAAAGCTAGATTTATATAAAATCGGTTATTTGATATTGTACTCTGATGTTTTATAAAAGGTTTTAGTCATAAAAAACAACCAAAACATGTTATTAAATGCTAGCTGATGGCGTTTAACGGATTTAAACACAATGAATAGAAATGTAAATTGAAAGTTATTGAAAGTATAGTAAGTACTTCTATAATACTTGCTTTACCAAAAAAATAACACACCAAAATTTAATCTTATTATTTTTTTAAAATATTTTTTTGTTCCATATAATTTATTGGCAAAAAAAAATGCGGCAATAGTTAAACTATTACCGCATTTTCTGTAGTTAAAAAATGTTTATTTTTTGATAACTTTTTTACTTAAAATAGTTTTGCCTGAAGATTCTTTTACGTTTAAAATATACAATCCACTAGCTTTATTGGCCATGTTTACTGCTATTGTACTTTTACCTTTAACAATATTTTCTGATTTTTTGTAAACAACAACACCAGAAGTATTTATAAGTGTAAAGGTTAAATTGTTGTTTGTATTACTTGTTATTTCAGCATTTAAAACATCAGAAACAGGATTAGGATAAACAGTATTTGTAAAATCGTTTGCAAACAAAGATTTTACAACAACTACTTTTGAAGGTTTAATTGTGCCATCAAAATCAATCTGTTCTAATTTATAATAAGCGGTTTCTAAAACATCTTTATCGGTATAATTATAATTTAATACAGATGTGCTATTTCCGTTTACACCTAACGATTTTACGGTAGCAATTTTCTCAAAGTTTTGCCCATCGCTTGATTTTAAGACATTAAATTGCTTGTTATTTCTTTCGCCAAGTGTTGTCCATTTTAATAAGTTACCAGCATTTGTTGCATTGCCCTCTAATGATATTAAATCAACGGGAGTAGGTGTGTCAATTATAGTGCTACCAGCTGTCCAAGCAGGTTGACCAAATTCAAATGCACCAATGTCAACGGTACCTGTCGTAGGGTCGTTAAAAGGAGGAACGGCTATTCCGTCTCTTGTAATTACACCAACAGGAGTACCAGCATTAATACAAGGCGAAGTTGCTTGCAACTGAAAATTACGACCAACTAAATCAACAAATTTCGGATCGCCCTGTGAGTGAACAAAATTTGTAATTAAAGTTGCATCACCATAGCCTTCAGAAAAGTCTTTATATCCTTGAGGTGCAGTTGCATTATTCCCGTTTCTGTAAAGCAAAATATTGTTTTGTGCAAGTGTACCTATGTTAGTTGTACTACCACCAGCAAAACCAAAAGGACCATAACCTTTAGGTTGTAACGTTCTAACAACACCTGTATTATTGTATGTTAGTGCATTATTAGTTAAAAAACCTGGTTGTAAAGAAGCTCCTTGATTTTTAAAAGCACCATCTACATTATACACTATGTTATGGTCTACAATAATGTTACGGGTGAAATCAAAATATATTCCACAATTAATAAACCCTTCAACATCATGCACAATATTGTGATCAATTCTAGCAAAATTATTGTTACCGCTTTCTGCTATTCCATAAATGCCTCCACAATCCCAATCCTGCAAAGCACAAAATCCAACTTCGTTATGGTGTATTCTAGCAATTAAATTTGTAGGACTAGAATTAACGAAATTTCTTGCTGCTATACCAGAACGACCCATACGAGAAATTGTATTGTATGCGATTTCATGGTCTCTAGATATAGCTTGCGAACCAACAGTGTTAATTGCTGCACAATCATTTGCCATATAATCCATATCGGTTATGGTGTTGTTTATTGCTTTATTTCGTTCGCCATTTAAAGTTATACCATTACCTGCACTAAATTGTAATACAGAGTTGGTGATAAGATGGTCACTACCACTTAGTACAATACCACTACTGCCACCCCATTGCAAAAACATGTGGCCAGATACATCGGTATAGTGAGATAGGTATTTTGCTTTTATCCCATCTATAATACAATTTTTACTTGTGGCTAAAAAATCTTTTATTCTCCATGGTGTTGTAGAAAGACCCGTAGAAGTATACCCTCTATTATTTCCACCTGCATCAATATCTGTGGTTATACTACAAGCAAATAAATTAAAACCTTTTATGGTTATAAAACTTCTTGTAGATAAATTAAATGCATATTCACGTTTTTTAGCTTCTACAGTTAGGCTGCTAGGATTTTGATTGCTTGGAGCTTGTAAATACAATATACCAGCAGTTAAATCATGAAACCATTCTTCAGTATTATCAAGTAATGATAACTTGTTGAATATAAAATAACGCGACCTATCATTGTAAATATCTTGATTTCCATCTTGTCCTGCACCACTAAAAGATTGAAACGTTAACGTTTTACCAACAACATTTGTTACTTTACCAGTAAAAACCCAACTCCAAGCTTCGTAATTTGGTTGAACGTAAATTTCTGCTCCTATAAAATCTCCAGTTGGTAACTCATTATCTATCATAACACCAGTCGTAGTGTTTCCAGTTGTAGTTTTGCTTATAAATTCATTAAAAACAGCTTTAGATTTCTCAATTTCTGTTGTGTATGATTGGGTTCTATTTGGCCATTGGGCTAAAGTCATCATGTCACCGTTAACAAAAATCTGATCCGATTGATTTCTCACATTTGGCATAAAATTACCAGCCATAGTAGCTTTGTAAATATTGCCAGAGTGTACAGTCCAATCGGTAATTAACTCAGTACCTGATATTATTACTTTCTCGGCATTGTAAGGTTGGAAAGTAATTGGGTTTCCTAAAGTGCCAGATACAGCTGGTCTAACCGTTTCGCGATATGTACCTCCCCGTACAAATACATTGTCTCCGGGTTGTACCAAACTTGCAGCCTTTGATATAGTTAAAAAAGGACTTGCTAAGGTTAATCCCGTATTTGTGTCATTATTGCCATTGGTAGCAACATAGTAATCGGTAGCAAAAGTATTTGTGGCACAAGCCAAAAATAGTAATGCAAATAATTTGAATGTTTTTTTCATTTTATTTTTTTAAAAATTTTATTGGGCGAGAAATATAATAAGTTTGTTACAAATATAAATTAATATTGTTATAATATAAAACTCTATTAAGTTATTATTTAGATACGAAAAATTATTATTGTAAGTTTTTAAAAAATATAATTCTGATACTAGTTTTCGATGATTTTTAAAACTTTTTAAAGAGATTTTAAGCTTAATTGATATTCTCAAGTTAAAACTTAAAATATCAAGCTTTTTTGCAAAATTAGTTTGCAATAAAGCACAAAATTATTTACGTGTATTAGACAATCCTTTTCGGGAGAAACGTCCAAATAAATTTTAAAAAATATGATTTGTTATAAAATACCGTTAAATAAATATATTCGCATTTATTACCAGCATTTGAAAACAATATGTTCAAAAAAACAAACATTACTGCCTTTAGTTTTATTTTGTTCTTTATAGGTGCAAAAGCCCAAAACACCATTTACTTTAGCACCCAAACTGCCTATAAAAATGGGATAGAACTTTTAGATAAAGGTAAATACGCAGCGGCGGCAAGCCAATTTAGCGAGGTTGAAAAAGCATATACTACCAATACCAACCGTAACCCCAGCAACGCCGATTTAAGCAGCTTAAAAGCCGATGCCCAATACTATATCGCACTTTGTGCTTTAGCTTTAGACAACGACGATGCCGAAGATTTGATGCTAAATTTTATTAACCAACACCCCGAAAGCCCAAAAACTAAGCAAGCTTTTTTTGAGATAGGTAGGTTTTATTTTGATAAAGAACAATATAGCAATGCTTTAAAATGGTTTACAAAAGTTAATAGCTACGATTTAGGCGCTAAAAACGATACCGAATTTAAGTTTAAAACCGCTTATAGTTATTTCGAAACTAAAGATTACGAAACGGCAAAAACCCTTTTTGCATCGGTTAAAGATTACCCTAACACTTACGGCCAACAGGCTACTTATTACTACGCTTACATTGCCTACCTAAACAAAGATTATAGCAATGCCTTAGCCAATTTCGAGAAATTAAAAGGAAACGAAATTTACCAAAACAGCTACCCTTACTATATTACAGCTATTTATTTTTTAGATAAACGTTACAACGATGTTATAAAATATGCAATTCCTGTTTTAAATAATAGTGAGCAAATTAACCAAACCGAGATGTGGCGTATTGTTGGGGCATCTTATTTTGCAAATTCGGATTATGTAAATGCAGCAAAATATTACGAAAGTTTTATGGCTGCCGATAAAAATGCTACCCAAAACAACCAAGATGCTTACCAAATTGGTTACACGTATTATAAGCTTAAAAAATATAACCAAGCAATTGCCCAGTTGGGTAAATTAATAAACGATAATAGTGAATACGGCCAACATGGTATTTACACTTTAGGTAACACTTATTTTACCGTACAAAACAAACAAAGTGCTCGAAATGCGTTTCAAGTTGCTTCTAAGCTAGATTTTGATAAACAATTACAGCAAGATGCTTTGTTTAATTTCGCCAAGCTATCGTACCAATTAGAGTTTCATAACATTGCGTTAAACGCGATTGAAGAATATTTAAAAACCTACTCAAAAGCTAAAAATAGCAACGAAGCAAAAACTTTACAGGCTAAAATTTTGCTGAGTTCTAAAAATTATAAATCGGCGATTGAGGTTTTAGAGGCTATGCCCGATTTAAACGCCGATGGACAAGAAACTTACCAAAAAGTAACTTATTTTAGAGCATTAGAGTTTTATAACGAACGGGCTTTCGAAAACAGTATTTCACTTTTTATACGATCAAACAAGTACCCTATTGATGCCGAAATTCACGCCAACGCAACCTATTGGTGTGCCGAGGCAATGTACGAAGTGAAAAAATACAGCGAAGCGGTGGCTTATTTTACGCAATTTTTCGCCTTGCCGGCCGCTCAAAAAACCGATTTTTATAATTACGCAAACTATGGTTTAGGTTATGCCAGTTTCGAGGCCGAAAATTATAAGGAAGCAATTAAGTTTTTCGATAAGTTTTTAAAAGGATCTCAAAAAGATACCAAAACAACTTTAGATGCTACTTTGCGCTTAGCCGATGCTTATTTCGGAGCAAAAAATTACCCCAATGCCTTACTTAATTACAATAAAATAATTGCCCAAAAAGCACCAAGTAACGATTATGCGCTTTTTCAACGTGGAGTAATTGAGGGTTTACAAAACCAACCCGAATTTAAAATTGCTACGCTGCAAAATTTGCTCTCACAATTTGCCAGTTCTGATTATGCCGATGATGCCAGTTTTGAAATTGCTTACACCTATTTTTTAATTAGCAGTCGCGATAAAGCTAAAGTCGATTTTTTAGCACTAATTGTAAAATACCCAAGTAGTGCGTACCTGCCTAGGGCCTTGCTTACCATTGGTTTAATTTATTACGATGAACAAAAAGATACCGAAGCTTTAAATTATTTTAAACAAGTAATTACTGATTTTAAAGCCAGTAACGAAGCTCAGCAAGCACTAAAATTAATTGAACGTATTTACGTGGATAACGGCAACGCCGCCGATTTTTTAACGTATGCAAACAGCACATCTATTGGCAATTACACCACCGCCCAAGAAGACGATATTTTGTTTAAAGCCGCTTATAATAGGTTTACGCAAAGCGATTGGTCGGGTACAATTTTAGCCGTTAACGCTTATTTTGATAAGTTTCTCAAACCTATTAAAGATAAACAAGCAAAATTTATGCGGGCCGAAAGTTTTAAAAACACCCAAAACTTTACAGCTGCCATTACCGATTACGAATATATTTTAAGCGATTGGACAAGCGAATACACTGAAAGGGCTTTGCTAAGTATTGCCAAAATTTACATGAACAATAAGCAATATAACGAAGCTATTGTACATCTTAAAAAACTAGGAATTGCAAGCGAAAACAAAGCCAATTATAATTTTGCCATCACCAATTTAATGGTGGCTTATGCCGCTATTTTAGATGCTAGCCAAACCTTAAAATACGTTGATTTAGTAAAAAGCAATGATAAAACTGCCGACGACGACCGTAATAAAGCAACGCTAATAGCAGGCAAAGCCTATCTTTTGTTAAAAGATACAGTTACCGCACAAACACAATTCGATGCAGTTTTAAAAGCAACAAAAAGCCTCGCTGCTGCCGAAGCTAAATACAATATTGCCGAGATTCAATATCTTAAAAAAGCTTACAAAGTATCGCAAAAAACTTGTTTCGATTTAATAAACAATATGCCCAATTACGATTATTGGGTAAGTAAAAGCTTTTTGCTACTTGCCGATAATTATTTGGCTTTAAATGATAAAGTGCAAGCCATTGCCACCTTAAAAAGTATTATTGATAATTACGAGGGTAAAGATGAAATACTGGAAACCGCAAAACAAAAATTAGAAACTATCAACACTAAATAACCTATGCTAATTAAAACCAAAATAGCTTTATTTTTTACCTTAGCAGGATTGTGTGGTGTACAATTACTAAACGCCCAAGCCCTAAAATCTGTAAAAGCTGTGGCTGTTGCCGATACTACAAAAAATCCCTTATCACAAGAAATTGAAGTTAAACGAGCTTACAAACCCATTTTAGCCGAGGCTGTAAAAATTAGAAGAAGTCCGGATTTAACCGATATTAAGCCTGTTACACCAAGTGTTACGTATAATTTTTTAGATAAAAAACTAGACCTTAACAGCAACATTAAACCACTGGAGGCGCAAAAAATAGTTTTGTTAAATCCCACAATTTTAAAAAACAATTATGCAAAAATAGCCTTGGGCAATTTAGGCACAACCCTAGCACAACTAAATTTAGCAACCGGTAAAGACCCTGCCTTGCAAGCCGGTTTTAATTTTAACCATTTTGCACAAAAAGGCAAGCTTAACCAACAAAATACAAGTATGCAAAATGCAAGTATTTATGGTAAAGCAGTGGGCGATAAGTTGGTTTTATTAGGTAACTTAAGTTATAACCGCCGCACCAATTATTTTTATGGTGTAGATGATTTGCAAACCTTTAGCAACCCAAACCCTGCCCAACAAAAATTTAATTTGTTTGAGGCTGATGCCGAAATTTACAAACGCATTGCCCCAACAGATAGCAACAAATTGCAATTAGCAACTAAAATAAATGCATACCACCTTAATAATGCTTTTGATGGTGCCGAGAATAATATTACCCTAAGTGCTGGTGGTAGTAAAAACTTGCAAAAGTTTCAGGTTGGAGTTAATGCTGTGGTTGATATTACCAATACCAAAGATATTGCCTACACTTTTGGCAACCATCTATTTAAAATAAATCCTTACCTAAAATTTGATGGTGATCGCTTTAAACTTACAGCAGGAATAAATTATGTAAACGAGTTTGGTGCAAACCAACGCATACATATTTTCCCTAATGCAAGTATAGATTATGTGTTAATAAACAATTATTTAACTCTTTTTGGGCAAATAAATGGAGATGTAAACAAAACCCGTTTGCGAGATTTGGTAGCACCAAATCCGTTTTTAAACGTAAATCCTACTATTAAAAACACCATCGAAAAGTTAAATATTGCGGGCGGTGTGCGAGGTACAATAATACCCAATGTAGGTTTTAAAGCAATGGTAAAAACTATTACTGTGGGTAACTTTCAGTATTTTACAAACAATATAGACCAAAAACAAAAATTTGATTTAGGTTACGATGATGCCAATATTTTAAACTTTACTGGCGAAATTAATGCAAAGTTTTCGGATGATTTTAGCTTAGATACCAAAATAGATTTTAACCAATACAGCCTTAAAAACCAACAATATGCTTGGTTTAACCCTGCTTTAAAATTTAGCACATTGGCAAAAGTTAAAATTGCACAAAAGTTTACTTTATCAACCGATGTGTATTACCAATCGCTTACAAAAGCAATGGTTTTAAATTATGACGACCCACTTCTTATTGCCGACCCTAATTACAATCCAAATTATGTACAAACCTTACCCAGCTTTTTTGATTTTGGTTTAGGCTTAGATTATACGTACAATAAAAAGTTTGGTGCTTTTGTAAAAGCCAATAATTTATTAAACAAGCAATACCAACAGTTTTTGTATTACCCAAATTTTGGTTTAAACGTTTTGGGAGGCTTTTCTTATTCTTTTTAGGTGTGTAAGAGGCTAGGGTAAAAACTACCGTTAAATTAAATGTTCGTCGATAAAAAGAGGGCAATATTAGCGGTTATTTTAATATTACATTCTCCACAAGTAAATAATACTAATCATAATGCCCTTTAAGGCTATAAATACATCAGGGCAAACGCATTTAACTTTGCCATAAGAATAAAAAATATTTTAACTTAAACAAAATTAATTTAAGCACAATAAACCCTCTCGGGTTTATTACCG
>REAS01000185.1 GCA_004294495.1 Sphingobacteriales bacterium | reverse complement strand
ATTCGTTCCTTTCTCATACACATTGACCAAAAGTCGAGCCGTTGGTGGCGGTGTCTGCGGTGCTTCGCTGGGTCGCTGCAATGTGTAGGTGGAAAGGGTCAATTAGCTAACTAATTGAATAACAATAGAAAAAACTCTTTGGTGCAGACACCAAAGAGGGAAAAGTATTTAATTGTATCAGTATTAAGACTCTTCTTTATGCTTAAAAGATAAGCAACCCTCTTGATATTGCCATTTACCTAACTCTTCGCCTCTTTGTAGAAAATCTTTGATAATACCATAATTTTTATCATAAGGAATATTAATAGCAACTAAATTATTTAGATTGCTGACCTCTGATATACAACCAAATTGAGCAAGTAAATTATCTCTCGTAGATTGTACTGTAGCAATTTCCTCAAATAGTATTCGAATTGTACTATTGCCTGATTCCTCTATTAAATCTTGTGTGTAAAGAAAATCATCTTTTAAATATGCTGAAAAAATATCCCCTAAGGCAACAGAGTAAGCATAAAAAGGTATATTATCAATACAATATTGGCTATTTCCTAAATCAATAGCCCATAGTGTTTCTTTAATTATTGCACCTTCTTCATATTCCGTTTCAAACAGCACTTTACAGCGTTTTTCCATAAATAATTAGTTATCTGATTTTTTTCTATTGCAATCTCTACATAAAACTTGACCATTTGAAGGTAAACCAGCCCCTCCTTTTGATTTAGCATTGATATGGTCTACTTGTATTTCATTTCGAGGAGGGGTAACACCTTTCTCTGACTTTTGTGCAGGAACAGTTTCTACACCGCAAATTTCACACTTATTAACTCCATCATTGGTATTCTTATTATCTTCAATGACTTCTTTTTTTCCTTTGGAAGTAAAGTCTTTTCCTGTGCGTAAGTTATCTTTCGCATTCACCCTTCCCTTCTGATTAGCCAAATTGCTCGCTCCTGCAAGGGCAGTAGTTACTCCTGCTCTTGCTACCATTGCCCCTACCACTACTGAACTTCCAAGGGTTGCGGGTGCAGCTGCAACACCACCAGCACCTCCAGTAAAAGTAGTGCCAACACCTACTACTACACTTAATCCGTCTCCTGCGTCTAGCCCTTGATTGAAAGAAGCCCCGCTTTTATCTGAAATATGGTTAGCAACTATATTTCGGACAGGGGATATACCAGCAAAAACAACATTATCTACTAAGGCGGCTACTGCGCCTAATAACCAATCGCCACAATTTACCCCTGGCGGACAATCTCCCTTCGGGTCATTGTACCTAATTGGGTTATTAAAAGCATATTGGTAGGTAGTGAGACTTTCCTGTCCACCTGCTTCTGATTTCGGGTCGACTTGTACAAACCTATTTATTCATGCCCAAGCCAAAGGGATAGTAGTGATTTTCTTGCACCACCAAAACCGTAGGCACAGCTTGCACTTTTACTGATAAGTTATCAAAGAACACAGGTCTGTTATCCTTGTCTGTGTTTTCGCAGATAACCTCCACTTGTACTGCCTCTTTTGCAGTAAGCCCGATATTCAGTTCTTCCCATTTGTCCTTCCCTTCGAGGCTGACATTTTGGCTGAAAGTTACCAGCAGTTTATTCGTTCCTTTCTCATACACATTGACCAAAAGTCGAGCCGTTGGTGGCGGTGTCTGCGGTGCTTCGCTGGGTCGCTGCAATGTGTAGGTGGAAAGGGT
>REAS01000028.1 GCA_004294495.1 Sphingobacteriales bacterium | reverse complement strand
CGCAGATTTGAAAAACAAATTGAGAAACCATAATGGACTCTCTATTGACAGAAAGAAGAAGATTATAGATGAGTTTTTCAAGGCATAAAGACCTCTAAATTATCAATGAGCGGTTGTTTAATCGCTCATTGATTGTCATTTTTGTCGGTCATCTATGCTATCCTTTACTAATTGCTCTCCAGCATAGCTAATTTCTGTTTCTCTTGAATTTATAAAAGTCGATAGAATACTTAACTCAACCAAATCCTACTAAAATTTAGACCACCATTTTTGTCCACATAAAACTAACGTCTCCAAAAAAACACCACAAATGTCCATTACGCCAAGCAATTGAACCGCGAATTAAATATTTGGTTTAAATCAAAATGTTTTTAATTAATGTTTAAAATTAGCATTATATTACCTTACACTTACTCATTAAAAGCCTGCATATCAATCAATCGTTTGTAAAAACCTTTGTGGTTTAAAAGTTCTAAATGAGTACCTTGTTCTACTAATTGCCCGTTATCTAATACTAAAATATTATCGGCGTTTTGTATGGTACTTAAACGGTGTGCAATAACCAAGGTTGTGCGGTTTTTCATCAAATTATTTAACGCATCTTGTACCAGTTTTTCCGATTCGGTATCTAAGGCCGATGTTGCTTCATCTAACAACATAATTGGTGGGTTTGCTAATACTGCTCTGGCAATGTTTAGGCGTTGTTTTTGTCCGCCCGATAGTTTTACACCACGGTCGCCTATGTTTGTTTGGTAACCTTCTTCGGTTTGTATAATAAAATTATGAGCATTTGCAATTTTAGCTGCAGTTTCTACTTCGGCCTGTGTGGCGGTGGGTTTGCTAAATGCTATATTGTTAAAAATGCTATCGTTAAATAAAATAGACTCTTGATTTACTACTCCCATTAATGCTCTTAACGAGTCTGTTTTTAACGATTTAATATCTATACCATCAATTATAATATTGCCTGATTGTGCTTCAATAAACCTAGGTATTAAATCCATTAGGGTTGATTTACCCCCGCCAGATGAACCTACTAAGGCTATATTTTTCCCTTTTTGGATTATTAAATCAATGTTTTTAAGCACTGCTTTATCCGCGTAAGCGAAACAAATATTTTCAAATTTTATTTCGCTTTTAAAATCGGTAATATGAAGGGCATTAGGCATATCAACAATGGCTGGTTTTTCGTCTATTAATTGCAAAACCCTTTCGCCGGCGGCAATACCCGAGTGTATGTTACTAAACGAATCGGAAATTGCTTTTGCTGGTTTCATAACTTGCGAAAACAGGGCAATATAGGATACAAAAGATGCTGCATCTAAACTTGATTGTTTAGAAATAATTAAAGAGCCGCCATACAATACAATTGCCGATACCATAGCAACACCCATAAACTCGGATACTGGCGAAGCCAATTGTTGTCTTTTAGCCATAGAGCGCACAATTTTAGAATACTTAATGTTTTCATCGTTAAACTTTTGTTTTATAAAATCGGCAGCATTAAATGCTTTAATTACTTTAATCCCAGTTAACGATTCGTCTAAAGTGCTTATCATATTGCTGTACAATTTTTGCGACTCTTGTGCCTGGGCTTTTAATCGTTTAACAATCCGTGAAATTACAAATGCCGAAAGAGGGATAACTAAGATTGAAAAAAGCGTAAGCTTAACCGATATGTAAAAAAGAATCACAATATAAGCTATTAGTTGCAAAGGTTCTTTAAAAACTACTTGTAAAGTACCTGTTACTGAGTATTGCACCACCTGTACATCGGCCGATATTTTAGAAATTATATCTCCCTTTCGCTCGTTACTAAAATAGCCCAAGTGCAAATCCATTACGTTATTAAAAACCGCTTTCCGTAAATTTAGGAGCGTATGTATTCTAAGGCTTTCCATAACCCGTTGTGATAAGTAACGAAAAATGTTACCCAACAAAACCGATACTACAATAATTGCACAAACAAATTTTAATGCACCGTATGCTCCATAATTTACATTTGCTTGGTAAGCAAAATAGTTAAATGTTTTTATTAGGTTAATCCAGTTTTCTGGTTTGGTAACTATATTGCTAGTTGGGTTATTGTTAAAAAGCGTAGTTAATAATGGGGCAAGTAATGCCAAATTAAGCGTACTAAAAATTACGCCAAAAATGGTAAATATGATGTATGGTATAGCAAATTTTTCTATTGGTTTTGCAAACGATAAAAGGCGAAAATAGGTTTTCATTAAAATGATTTAAAAATCAAATTTATAAAATATGCTGGGGAAAAAGCAGATTTATAATTTTTGATGTGTAAGTTATGATTTAAAGATAATAGATTGGTGGGATTTATAATACTAATTTTGGCAATCAAGTTGATTTTTGTTTATGTTATTGATTTATAAAATTTCGTTATTTACAAAAAACTTGATTTTTTTTACAACTTTAATACTTATTTGTGGTATTTGTAATCTACAGGTAGGTAATGTAACTCACTTTTTTTTACATTAAAAAGTTATTTTTTATCATTAATTGCTTTCTCTATTGTAACTACTCAATTAAATAAAGTATTTATAGAAAGTTATCGGATTTTAGGACGGTAAATGAGTTTATAAATTTTTCACTTGCAATTTTAATAATAGTTAATAACCTGAGTTCGATTAATAAATGTTGTTTTTGTAATGATTAGGGTGTTTTAACACGCTCTTCGCTCTATCTTTTCGTAAAAAAAGGATGCCGCTGCGATCGTTAACGCAAAAAATAGTTTATAATATTGATAAACAGTAATTTATATTATAATTAACAATCGAACTCAGGTTAATACATATTACAAGGTAATATTTCCTATGCAATCAAAATTAAAAAAGTAATTTAACTTACGTTTCGGTGTCAATATAAATCTGGTATAGCGCCAATAATATATCTGAGATAGGTTTTAAAGAATTTTTGATATCAAAATTAGTGAATAATTCTTGAGAAATAAACAATGTACAAGGTATAAACTGTTTTTTTTTAACACATGATTATAATAACCAATAATACACGAGTTTTAGCACATAATTCTAGTTGTTTAGAATAATAAGTTTAATTATGCATACAATTAAAGGTTTGAAATTGAAAAGAGGGATTTAAAATAACTCATATATAAGGGAAGTTGTTCTGAAAATTTAGTTTTCAATAATAGAGCAGAAGTAAAATAGAACATTAATATTTTTATCAAAAAAAAATCCGCAAATTTTACGGATTTTTTTTAATTTAAAGTGTTTTAATGTACTTCAACTTGTCTTATTTCTTCATAAAGTTCGATAACCTTTTTTTGCAAATCAATAACTTCGTTATTTCTTTCTAGTAGTTTAGTTTTAGCCAACTCTAATTCAGATTCATATTTTTGTTCCACCTCAGGGTCGTTGTGTGTTAACATTTCTACTACAGATAAATCAAAAAGTTTCGAAATTTGCTCTAGCCTTGATAGGTTAACATCTGTAATTCCTGTTTCAATTTTCGAAAAAGCTGGGATCGAAATGTTGAGTTGTGTGGCTACGTCTTCCTGACTCCATCCTTTTTGATGCCTTAATAATCTAATTTTTTTTCCTAATAACTTCATCTCAAATAATTTATAACAATGTTTTACAATCTAATTTATAATGATTTATCCAAAAGTATGCCAGTTAATTTTTTTAAATTAAGTGAACCAAAATTACCCGAACTCATCATTAAAAGATTGTTATTTTTTAACGTTAAAGCGTATAAATAGTTGCAAAATTCTTCTTTATTGTTGAATAAAATGACATTATTTAGATTAAACGAAACTTTTATATCGTTAGTTGTAAAAGGCTTTAACCCTTTATGTGTAAAAGTTTCATTATCTAAATAAATTATTGCAGTATCTGCTTGGTTCATTGTGTTTTTATATTGATACAAAAACTCTTTATTTAAGCTACTAAATGTGTGTAATTCTAAACAGGCAATTAATTTTCTTTCGGGATACTGCTCTTTTACGGCTGCTATTGTTGCAACCAATTTAGAGGGCGAGTGTGCAAAATCTTTAAAAATAGTGCTGTGTGTGTTTTTACCTATAACTTCTAAACGCTTTGCTGCACCAGTAAACGTTTTAATGGCTTCGTAAAAATCATCATCATTAATACCAATTTGGTTACATGCTAATTTTGCGGCGTTTAGGTTCAATAAATTATGCCTACCAAAAATTTGCAAACGCGTTTTATCAGCACCATTAGCTAAAAAAGTTTGGCCGTCAATAATCTCGAAATTTGGGGTGATGTATGGCAATAATTTTAAATTAGTTTCTTTAGAATTTACTAAATCATCCACCACTTTATCTTCGGCACAATAAATTAATGTTCCATTTTGGGCAATTGTATTTATAAATAAATCAAATTGCTTAACGTAATTTTCAAAAGTGGGGAATACATTAATATGATCCCAAGCTATGCCACTAATAATTGCCACGTGGGGTTTGTAAATATGAAACTTTGGTCGCCTGTCTATTGGCGATGCCAAATACTCATCCCCCTCAATAACAATAATTGGTGCATCGGATAGTTTAACCATATTATCAAAACCATCAATTTGTGCGCCTACCAAATAATCAAAATCTTTTTTATAATGATTTAACACATGTAAAATCATAGACGTTATAGTGGTTTTACCGTGGCTACCACCTACAACAATACGGGTTTTGTTTAAGGCTTGTTGATAAATATAATCGGGGTACGAGTATATTTTTATACCCAATTCTTGCGCTCTAAGCAATTCGGGGTTATCTATACGGGCATGCATACCCAAAATAATGGCATCAATTTGTGGTGTTATAAGGTTAGCATCCCAACCAATATGGGCAGGTAAAAGCTGGTGATTTAATAACCTAGTTTTAGATGGTTCGGCAATTAAATCATCGGACCCAGTAACCTCAAACCCATTAATTTTTAATGCAATAGCCAAGTTGTGCATAGCCGCACCACCAATGGCAATAAAATGAACTCTCACAGTTTTTTATTTTTAGTTTACAAATTTAGCAGCAACCCACTCGTTTAAATTTTTGTGGTGTACATATTTTAAATCTAATTTACTGCCAGCATCGCTTAGCATATCTAAATCAGGATCTAAATGAAAACCACTAAAAAAAATAATTCCGTTTGTGTTAAGCACTTTTGCGTATGTTTCTATTTGGTCTAGCAATATATTGCGATTAATATTGGCTAAAATAATATCAAATTTTTGGGTAGGGATTGTTTCTTTAGACCCACATAAAGCCGTAATATTTTCTACATTATTTAATGCCGCATTTTCGATAACACTTTGGTAACACACAGGGTCGTTATCAATAGCAATTACGTTTTTAGCGCCCATTTTAGCTGCTAAAATTGCTAAAATACCGGTACCGCAACCCATATCTAACACTGTTTTTTGTGTAAAATCGGTTTCTAGCATATACTCCATAACCATTGCCGTAGTTTGGTGGTGCCCCGTACCAAAAGCCATTTTAGGGTCTATCACAATTTGGTAAGCTACGTTTGCTTTGGCAGGATGAAAAGTTGCCCTAACATGTATTTTATCTTTAATATCAATAGCCTCAAAATTACTTTCCCAAACTTGGTTCCAGTTTTTGGCAGGTATTAAATTTAGTTCGTAACTAAAAGTAAACAAACCATTAAAACCCAGTAATTTTTGATCTAACTGCGGCTGGTTAAATTTATCGGTAGTTATGTAAGCTTTAAAGCCAAAATCGGTTTCTTCAAAAGTATCGAAACCAATTTGCGACAAATCGTTTATCAACAAATCTTGATAAAAACCTTCGGCATCAATAACTGTAAAAACCAGTTCGTAATAATTCATTTGCTTAGTTAAAGGCTTTAGCAATATCAATAAAATCGCGTGATTTTAATGATGCACCACCAATTAAGCCACCATCAATATCCGCTTGGGCAAATAATTCATCGGCATTTTTAGGGTTACAGCTACCGCCATAAAGTATTGATGTTTCATCGGCCAAAGCCGCACTGTATTGCCAAGCAATTTCTTTACGTATAAATGCATGTATTTCTTGCGCTTGCGCTGATGATGCAGTAACACCTGTACCAATAGCCCAAACAGGTTCGTAAGCAATTACCAGTTTTGCAAAATCGGCAGCTGGTAAATGGTAAGTTGCTTCGGCTAACTGAGCTTTTATAACATCAAAATGGGTATCACCTTCACGCTCTTGCAAAGTTTCGCCAATGCAATAAATGGGTATTAAGTTATGCTTTAAAGCGATGTTTATTTTTTCGGCACAAGTTGCGTTGCTTTCGGCAAAATACTGTCTGCGTTCCGAATGGCCAATAATTACGTATTGTACCCCTGTTGATGCCAGCATATCGGCCGATATTTCACCTGTAAATGCACCACTTTCTGCCTGGTGACAGTTTTGTGCACCAACAGCAACTTTAACATTGCCTTTATTTAGTTGCACCAAGCTATGTAGATGTAAATATGGGCTACAAACTACCACTTGTTGGTTGTTGTGCAACTCGTCGTTAGCCATATTAATAACTTCCGAAAACAAGGCTAAGCCATCGGTAAAGTTTTTGTTCATTTTCCAGTTTCCGGCAACAATTTTTTTTCTCATTTTGTGGTGTTTTTAAAATCTTCTAAATTTTTGTGTTATTTCAAATATGTGTGCTAAAATAGCTTTTTCTTGGTCGTTAAAAACTAAGCCTCGACGCGGGTAAACCAAATTGGCGGTTTCAAACATTTTTATAAGGCTGTAAACTTCTAAGCCTTGTGCACCTCCCCACGAAAAATCGGGAATAAAGTTTCGAGGGAAACCCGAACCAAAAATATTGGCACTTACGCCTACCACAGTTCCTGTGTTAAACATGGTGTTAATACTGCATTTCGCGTGGTCGGCCATTATAAGCCCACAAAACTGCATTCCTGTTTTTCTAAAGCGTTGGCTTTCGTAATCCCAAAGTTTAACTTCGGCGTAGTTGTTTTTTAGGTTAGAGTTATTGGTATCGGCACCCAAATTACACCATTCGCCTAAAACTGCATTACCTAAATAACCGTCGTGGCCTTTAGATGAGTTTCCCCAAATAACGGCATTGTTAATTTCGCCACCTACACGGCTGTGTGGCCCAATGGTAGTTGCGCCGTAAATTTTTGCACCCATTTTTATTTGGGCATCATGGCATAAAGCTAGGCCACCTCTTATGTTTGTACCTTCCCAAACTTGGGAGTTTTTGCCTAAATAAATAGGGCCATTTTGGGTATTAAATGTGCTGCACTCGGCTTGTACACCTTCTTCAACAAAAATGTTGCTGCCAATTACGGTATTGGTACTACTTAATGGAGCCGATGTTTTGCCTTTGGTAAGTAACTCAAAATCGGCGTTAAGCGCAATATGATTGTGTTTAAAAATGTCTTCTGGGTAATTTATGCTTAAAATATCAAGCTCGTAATCTATACGTTCGTAAATTTCTAAATCACTTTCACTAAAAGCTTGGGCATTGGTGTTATTTAACGGTAAGGCTATTAAAACATTGTTTTTATATAATGCTTGGCCTTGTTGCAAATTATCTACCGCGGTAGCCAATCTATCATCGGGAAAGACAGAACCGTTTATAAATAAATTTTTTTCTTCGGTAATAAAAGGAAATTTTGCGCTAAGATAGGCTGCCGTTTTGTAAGCACAATTGCTTGGAAAATAATGCAGCCATTTTTCCGATATTTTTAAAATACCAATACGTAAATCGGCAGTCGGGCGAGTAAGCGTGAGCGGAAAAAAATTGGCTCTGTTGCCCTCATCAAAAAATATTAGCATCATAGGGCAAACTAAACAAAAAAAGTCCCGACTTACAAGCCAGGACTTTTATATTTTGTATAATGTTGATAATTACTTTTTAGCGTAACGAGTTTTAAACTTATCAATACGACCAGCGGTATCAACCAATTTCATTTTACCTGTGTAAAAAGGGTGTGAAGTGTGCGAAATCTCTAATTTTACTAAAGGATATTCGTTACCATCTTCCCATTTAATGTTTTCGTTGGTGGTTATGCATGATTTTGTCATAAAAGCATAGTCATTAGACATGTCTTTAAAAATAACTAATCTATAGTTTGATGGATGTAGGTCTTTTTTCATTGTGTTTCAATCTTTTTTAAGAGGTGCAAATATATAAAATTATTGAATTAAAAAAAACATTTCATTAATAATTTTTTTAAAATCTGCCAGTTTTAACCAGAACCTAATATCAAAATGGTATTTGTGTCCAAAAAAGTTTAAGATAAATAAATAGCCTAGTATTAGTCCCACAAATTCAATAATTTATGGCTAAAAAATGTTAGATTTGAAATCAATGTCGTTTACTTAAGCAAAAGTACACGATATTTTAATCAAAAATGATTTTTTTATATGCGCTTTTTGTTGTATTTTTAAGTAGTATATAGGG
>REAS01000058.1 GCA_004294495.1 Sphingobacteriales bacterium | reverse complement strand
CTATATACTACTTAAAAATACAACAAAAAGCGCATATAAAAAAATCATTTTTGATTAAAATATCGTGTACTTTTGCTTAAGTAAACGACATTGATATATACATACAAATCCAGTAGAAGCTGGTTTTGTGTTAGAGCCTGAACACTGGAGGTATAGTAGTGCTATAGATTATAGCGGGGGTAAGGGTTTAATAGAGA
Organism: Sphingobacteriales bacterium; assembly: GCA_004294495.1. GTDB lineage: Bacteria > Bacteroidota > Bacteroidia > Sphingobacteriales > Sphingobacteriaceae > Pseudopedobacter. Next base: position 25,535 of record REAS01000058.1, on the reverse strand, counting down.
TTTTATATTTATAAAGTTTTATGATTGTAAAGTTGGAAACTTTACTTATTTATCCTCACAAGTTACGCTACGCTAAACTTGCGAGAGCGGGGTATTAGTTATGATTACCAACTCGTACTCGCACAAGTTGCAAACTTGCGCCATGGGGGGGTATTAGTTATGATTACCAACTCGTACTCGCACATTTGCAAAATGCGCCAGGGGGCAATATCGTATAGACGTTTAACTGTTTTTTAATCCAATTTGGCATTTGCGCCTTCGCCCACCATGATGTTCTAAGTCTGTTTAGGATACCCCTCGGAAACTTAAGTTACTAAATAATTTGTTTTATAAATTAGCAGTAAAGGCTTGTTTATAAAGGGGGCTTTTTTTGTTTTTATGGTGTTTATATTATTTTAGGTTTTGCGTTAGGGATAGCAGTGAAAATCCTTTTTTGAGGCTTTTTCGCCTTAAAAAAGATTGTAGCGAATAGCCCGACCCTTTTCGGGGAACGCCCAAATAATTCTATTAACTTTGCATTACCTTATTTTTAAAATTTGTAGGGTTTTACTATTAAAATGAAGTTTGATAAATACCATATTACCCCCGAATTAAAACGAAGTTTAAGCGAGTTAGGTTTTTTAAAACCTACGGATATACAGTTTAAATCTATTCCACAAATACTTAGTGGGCAAGATATTTTGGCTATTGCACAAACAGGTACAGGCAAAACTGCAGCCTTTGCTATACCCATAATAAGTATGTTGCAAAATCAGCGTTACCGCGAGGCCGAGCAAAATGTGAGTGCATTAATTATGGTACCAACCCGCGAGTTGGCTATTCAAATAAAAAATGTTTTTGATGATTTAGCACAACACTCGGCTATAGAAACTTTAGCAATTATTGGTGGGGTTGATATTGAACCGCAAATTTTAAAACTGCAACAAGGTGTTGATGTGTTGGTAGCAACCCCTGGGCGTGTAGTAGATTTAGTGCACAAAGGAAATTTAAATCTTAAAAAAATAAACTTTTTAGTGTTAGATGAAGCCGACCACATGTTGGATAAAGGCTTTTACGCGGACATACAAAACCTACTTAAATTTTTGCCCCGTAAAAGGCAAACTATGTTTTTTTCGGCAACTATTAACGAAACCATTAAAGATTTGGCTTATGCGCTGGTTAGTAAGCCTGTACGTATACAATTATCGCCTAAAGATCCGGTTTCGAAAAATGTAGACCATGCGGTAATTTTTGTAGCTATGGACGATAAACGCTTTTTTTTAGAACGGGTAATTAACGAGCACTCGGATAAAAAAATACTGGTTTTTGTGCGCACCAAAGTAAGGGCCGAACGGGTTTTTAAAGCTATGGAGAGGGTAGGCATTGTATCGGCAACTTTACACGGCGATGTTGAGCAAGAGCAAAGATTTGAGGTTTTAGAAGCATTTAGAGAAGGAAAAACCAAGGTTTTAATTGCAACCGATGTAAGCAGCCGTGGTATTGATGTGAAAGGGGTTGAGTATGTTGTAAATTACGATTTGCCGGATGTTGCCGAAAATTATGTGCACCGTGTAGGCCGAACGGGGAGGGGCAACCACAAAGGTTTAGCTATTTCGTTTTGTAGCGATGAAGAAAAACCTATGCTTACCGAAATAGAAACCTACCTAACCAAACCTATTAAAACCATGACTTTGCAACACACCGATTACGAGGAAACTTTGGCAATATCGGAAGATAACCCGCATGATTGGCGAGCTTTAATGAAAGAAGCAAACGAAGAGCCTGTAAAAAAGAAGAAAAAGTAAATTTATATACTTCATTTTCAGTTGAATTGAATATTTACCAATTTTTAATTTAATAAAATACTAAAAAATATTACTTTTGCGCTGGGTTAGTCTTCTACGACCAGCTCCTTCTGAACTCCCCCAGGGTGGGAACGCAGCAAGGGTAAGAAGTTGTAGCGGTGCGATAGAAAGTGCTAGCCCATTTTTTTTTATTGAGTTTTAAAAATCTACTCATCTTAGATAATTATTAACAAAAGCCTACTCGTTAAAACTCTCCAGCAATTAATTTTATACATACAAATATAAATCCTCAAGAAAATGAAATTTTTTATTGATACCGCAAACTTAGAACAGATTAAAGAAGCCCAAGCTTTAGGCGTATTAGATGGTGTAACTACCAATCCATCGTTAATGGCTAAAGAGGGTATTAGTGGCCAAGACAATGTAATTGCACATTACAAAGCTATTTGCGCTATTGTTGATGATAATGTAAGTGCAGAAGTTATAGCTACCGATTACGAAGGTATGATTGCCGAAGGAGATGCTTTAGCTGCTTTGGATGATAAAATTGTTGTTAAAATACCGATGATTAAAGACGGTATAAAAGCCCTTAAATACTTTAGCGATAAAGGCATTCGTACCAATTGTACTTTAATATTTTCGGCTGGGCAAGCTTTGTTAGCCGCTAAAGCGGGCGCAAGTTATGTTTCTCCTTTTTTAGGTAGGTTAGATGATATAGGTGCCGATAGCTTTGGTTTGATAGAAGATATTCGTTTAATATTTGATAACTACGGTTACGAAACTCAAATTTTAGCTGCCTCAATACGCAATAGCGTACATATTGTTGAATGTGCTAAAATTGGTGCAGATGTAATGACTGGGCCACTTTCGTCGATATTAGGTTTGTTAAAACACCCTTTAACCGATAGCGGTTTGGCTCAATTTTTAGCCGATCATAAAAAAGCTGCAGAAGCTGCTTTAGTAAAATAATTAAATTTAGTTTCCTCATTTAAACCAATAATCTCTTTTCTGAGTTTATTGGTTTTTTTTTGTCACTAAGAACGCTGTAAAGAGTCTCAAAAAACATTAGTCTGTAGTGTGCCACCAAAAACGGTCAGCGACTCCACACTTCGATTAAAGTGATAAAACGCATTTATTACCCAGAACTAAATATCGTTCAAACAAATTAAAAGTAGAAGGGCTGCTATACACTAATGGATTTAGGATAATCGTACCATAACACTTCACCAGTCCCCCCCGAAACTGTTGCCCAATCTTCAGTATCAAAACTTATTAAAACCATGCCGCAAGTTGGCATATTATAAATATTAGCACCGGTTAAATAATTGGCAAAATTGCTTAGTCCGCCATTGTGGCCAAATAATGCAACAAAATTTAAAGTGTTATCAAAATGGTTAATAACCTTAAGCAAATCGAATTCACTGGCTTCGTAAATTTGTGGTATTTGTACAATTTTTTCGGTGTCGAAGTTTATTTTATGGGCAATTAATTTTGCAGTTGTAATTGCTCGTAGTGCTGGGCTACTTACAATAACATCGGGCAAAATATTTTTAATGTTTAATCTTTCGCCCATTTCTGGTGCATTGGCAAACCCACGTGTGTTTAGTGGACGATCAAAATCTTTTACACCTACATTTCCCCAATCTGATTTTGCATGGCGAACTAGTAATAATTGTTTTTTCATTGGTTTAAAAAATTTATAATAGGTTGTTCATCAATAGTGTGCATGCAATTAAAATGCCCTTTTGGGCATTTTGATAAGCCAAATTTGCTGCAAGGGCGGCAAGGTAAATCAACCTCGGCTTCGTAATGTTTGCTTACTAAATAGGGTTGTACGCCTAACAATTGCGGTACGGTGCTACCCCAAATACTTAGTAATGGTTTATCAAAAGCTTCGGCAATGTGTGTTAAACCGGTATCAAAGCCTATAACTTTTTGGGCATTTTTAATTAAAAAAACCGATTGATTTAGGTTGATATCCCCGCAAAGGGATATTACATTTGTACAAGCATTAGCAATTTCGATTCCGTTATGTGCTACATCTTTACCGCCTAGTAAAACTACGGGTAAGTTTATCTTTTTTAATATGCTGATGACTTTGCTATTGGGCATACGCTTAGTAAAATGCGTTGCACCTACTACAAAGGCAATATATTGGAAAAAAAAATGGGAAGGTAAAAAATCTTCGATTTTAAAATTATTAGGCGGGAGAAAATAATCGATAGCTAGATTATCATTTTTAACACCTAAAAACTCAACCGTTTTTAAATACCTATCAACCAAATAGGTGGGTGCTATTTTGTTTATTTTAAACTTTATGGCCAACCATTTTTTAAAACGTTGTTTGTTGTAGGTGCTTGTTTTTGCACCTAAGCGTAATTTTACAATTGCCGAACGCAGGCTGCTATGTAAATCAATAACATAATCGAAATTTTGTGATTTAAGGTCGGCTATGGTATCGCTTAATTTTGGATTTAGGAGGTGTAAATGATTAATATATGGATTATATTCTACTAAATATTTAAAGTTAGGTTTGGTTAGGAAATGTATTTCGCAATTTGGTAATTGGGTTTTTAAACAGCGTATTACAGGCGTGGTATAAATAATATCGCCCATTGCGCTAAAGCGAATAATAAGTATTTTTAGTGCAGGTTTCAAATTTTCAATCCTTGTTTTTTTGCCGAAAAATACGCAATCATATCGGCTAAATTAAAAGCATTTAAACAATTTTCTTTATTTAAGCCACCTTTTCGGGCAATATTTACTCCGTAGTGCATATCTAAAAAACCTTCTAAGCGGTGTGCATCGGGATTTATGCATAGCTTAACACCTTTATTTAAAGCGTATTGGTGCCATCGCCAATCTAAATCTAGCCGCAAAGGGTTAGCGTTAATTTCTATAGCCACGTTATTATTTGCACAAGCATCAATCACTTTTTTATAATCAATATCATAACCTTTTCGGCTTAATAATAAACGCCCGGTTGGGTGACCTAAAATGGTGGTATGCGGGTTTTCTATTGCCTTTATTAATCGGGTTGTTGCTTTTTCTTCATCCATTTTTAGGTTTTGATGGATGGATGCTACCACAAAATCAAAGCGAGATAAAATTTCTTCGGGGTAATCTAAACTACCATCGCCCAGTATATCCGATTCTATTCCTTTAAATATTTTAAACGGAGCTAGTTTTTTATTTAAGCTGTCAATTTCTTGGTGTTGCTGCAAAACCCGTTCAATACTCAAACCCTTGGCATAAACTGCCGATTTTGAATGGTCGCACAAACCCAGGTATTGTAGCTGTAATTCGTCTCGGCAGTAAATTGCCATTTCCTCAATCGTGTTTACGCCATCGCTCCAGTTGCTGTGGTTGTGCAAAGTGCCTTTTAAATCGGCGTGGGTTATTAAAACGGGTAAACTATTATGCAACGCTTTTTCTATTTCGTTGTTACCTTCACGTAATTCGGGTTCTATATAAGCCATCCCCGCAAGGGCATAAATTTCGTTTTCGCTTAGGTAATTTTTTTCTAAATCAACCAACTCACTCATTTTTGAAATGTGCGCAGGGCTGCCTGTGGCTTTAAATAATTGCGTAATTAAATTTTCGGGTGTGCAAAGTATCAGGTTTATTGTTGCATTGTTAATATCTTTAAATACCAAGTTTTGTGCTTGGTTTTCTATTATTTCAATATGGGGAAGGTTTGTAATTTGCTTGTGTAAAAGGGAGATATCTGCGCAAGCAATAACATAAACCAATTGGTTAATAATTTCGCATTTGCGCCTAAATTCGCCAGCTGTGTAAGCCTTAGCATCGCTGGTTAAATCGCCCAAAAGGGTTAAATAATATTGATTTAGCGTTTCAATTTTTGCATACAAAAATTTACCATTGCTTGCCATTTTAAACTCTATGGCTAATTTAATATCTTCCTGTGTTTTTAAACCGAAGCCTTTGGCTTCAATAAGGCGATTTTCGTTACAGGCGTAATACAATTCGCCAATGGTATCAATAGCTAAAACGTTCCAAATAATATCTATTTTTTTTGGGCCAATGCCTTTTATAGCCAACATATCTACTACACCAGATGGTGTGTTTGTTATTAAATCGTTTAATTCTTGCAGTTGTTGGGTTTGTAAAATTTCCCATATTTTGGCCGAAAGGCTTTTGCCTAACCCATCGATAGCTTCTATTTCTTCTAAACTTTTTTCGGCAAGTTTAAATGGTAGCTTATCTATTTTAAAGTAGCTATTGGCAATGGTTTTTATTTTAAATGGATTTTGATGGTGCAGTTCCATTAGTTGCGAAAGCAGTTTTAGGTGCGATGCTATTTTTTTATTGTCCATTGTTATTTAGTCGTAAGTGATTTTAGTCGTAAGTTGGTTTAGTCGTAAGTCGTAAGTCATTTGTGTGAAGTAGATGGTCTTTTTTTAGTCGTTAGTTATTTTTAGTCGTAAGTTGATTTAGTCGTAAGTCGTAAGTTATTTGTGTGGTGTAGATAGTTTTTTAGTCGTAAATTAGTTTTATGGTGAGTTATTTATGTGGTGTAGATGGTCTTTTTTTGCTAATTTGATAGTTGAATGCTTTCGCTTGAAGCGAAGATATCAATTATATTATTTACTTCGACAATACAAAAATACCTTTTTTACCCACTGCTTAGTTAGTGTAGCCACTGAACAAAACATAATTGTGTTAAATAGGTGTTTATTATTCGGTTATAAAATTAAATTGTATTTGTTAGGTAAACGAGTTATTTGGTAGCTTTTTTATAATGTAAAGTTTAAAACTTTAGTTACTACTAACACAAGTGAGGCTAGAACAGCTTAACAATGCGAGAGCGGGGTTTTTAGAACTATAAAGGGTGAAAAACTTCAATGGCTAAATGTTTTTAATAATTTAAAGTCTCGTTTTGAAATTATAATTGGTATTGAAATTGCACCAAAATAATAAGCAGCGTTAAACCTATGAGATCCATCTGTAATTTCAAACTTATTTGAAGCTATGATTTATTTCTTAGGTAATGATACTATTTATTCCACCCACTCAAAATGACGAAAAACCAAATTATTGGAATATAAAATTGTGGTGGATGAGGTTCAATAACTACCACACCCGCGTTAACGATAGAGGCGGCATCCTTTTTTTTCAATTGCCCTTCGGCTTTAGCAAAGGGTGATTGAAAAAAAAGATACAGCCGAAAGCGTGTCAAAACGCCCAAATCATTTAAATTTTATATCTATTAAATTGGTCATTCTTAGCAAAGTATGGAATCTATATTGATCGTATTTTGAGACTCTTCACTACGTACAGAGTGACAAAAAAATTGTCATTCAGAGCAAAGGATGGAATCTATATTAATCGTGTTTTGAGACTCTTCACTACGTTCACAGTGACAAAAAAATTGTCATTCAGAGCAAAGTGTGGAATCTATATTAATCGTGTTTTGAGACTCTTCACTACGTTCAGAGTGACAGGGGAGACTCTTCGTTGCACTCAGAGTGACAAACGTTTTACCCAAAGTGAGCACTCCACAACCATTTTGAATTTTCACTTTTAAATTTTCACTTTATTACACGCTCTTTCAATCGCTCCTTCAAGCACACCCAAAGCCTCCACAATTTGCTCATCTGTAATTACCACAGGCGGTAACAAACGCAAGCAATTGCTAAATAAACCAGCTCTAATCATTATTAAACCTTTGCTTACGGCATCTTTAATAATTTCGAGGGTAATATCGGGGTCGGGGTCTTTGCTGTTGCGGTCTTTAACAAATTCAATTAAGCGCATTGCACCAATGCCACGTACATCGCCAATAATGGGGTATTTTTCTTTCCAGCCCTCTAAAGTAGTTTGGATAATATTGCCTAAATGATTTACTTGGGATAAAAATTCCTCACTTTTTAAAATATGTATGGCTTCAATTGCAGCTACACAAGCTAGCGGATTACCGCCATAAGTGCCACCGACACCACCCAAATGGGGTGCATCCATAATTTCGGCTCGGCCAGTAGTTGCGCTAATGGGCATACCTGCTCCAATGGATTTTGCACTTACAACAATATCGGGAATTACGCCCGTATGCTCAATAGCGAAAAATTTGCCTGTACGGGCAGCGCCACATTGTATTTCGTCGGCTATCATTACAATGCCGTATTTATCACAAACTTCCCTAATTTTTTGCAAGTAAGCTTTAGGCATTTGTATAAAACCACCTTCACCCATAATAGGTTCGATGATGATGGCAGCTAAAGATTCGGGATCAACTTGAGATATAAAAGCAATATCTAATTGTTTTATAAAATAGTTGATGTACTCCTCGTCCGTCATCCCAGCAATTTTGCGGTACAAATTGGGTGCAGGTATGCGGTAAATATCCGATACAAACGAACCCATTCCTTTTTTAAACAAAGCATATTTGCTGGTTAAACTCAGCGTAAGCAAAGTACGACCGTGGTATGCCCCCTCGAAACACAAAACAGCATTACGTTTGGTATAATATTTAGATACATTTATGGCGTTCTCCACCGCTTCGGAACCCGAACTTGCCAGTAAGGTTTTCTTTGCAAAATCGCCCGGAGTTAAACTGTTTAGCAACTCCGCCAAATCAATATAAGGCTCCATTGTGGTTACCAAAGCGCAGGTATGCAGGTATTTATCGGCTTGTTCTTTTATGGCTGCAACTACTTTTGGGTGGCAATGGCCTACGTTTATCATTCCTATTCCACCAGCTAAATCAATCAGCTGGTTTCCATCCACATCCCAAACTAAAGCTCCTAATGCTTTATCTACCACCACTTCTGTAGATTTTGCCAAGCCTGCTGGTAATGCGTTTTTTCTTCGTTCTAAAACTAACTGGGCTTTGGGGCCTGGTAATGCTGTTTTTAATTGTATGTACGACATAATTTTTTAAATAATAGTTTGAATATCTAGTTGAAGTAAAACCCCATAATTACCACAAGATGGGTCGTTTACATAATTTTTAATTAAAGCAAGTGGCTTAAAGCCGATTTTTAGTTGAGGGCCTAAAGTAGGATCGCTACGTTGGTCTTGCAACAATTGTTGGTAATATTCTTCGCCAGTAAATTGGTGGCTTACTGCGCCAAAACCACTCATTAAACCAACGGTTAATTGTCCTTTAAGTTTCAAATGTACAACTAAATTTTGCCTAGCTCTGTACAATTCTCGGGCTAAACCTTTTCCTCTATAATCGGGGTGTACGCCTACATCTAAACCGTATAACCATTGTCCATTAGGGTTGTGTTTATGCATCCAACCGCCCGATATGGTATCTTTAAAAGTATGTTGGTGGTTATCAAAATCAAAATCGCAACGCATAGTAGTTGTCATTCCTACCACTTCATCGCCATCTAAAATCACAAATTGTCCTTCGGGAAATATTTTATAATGGTGCAAATAATGTTTTTCTAAAATTAATTCGTCTTCGGCTAACGACGGAAAGACAATGCGTTGTAACGCCTCTAATTTACCGGCGTGTTGGGGCAATAAATTTGTGATGAACAAACCGTTGGCCAAAATTTGGTTATAGGAAAATCGAGTATCGCTCATTTCAATTTTTATGTTAAAGTAAAGCCCAAAATCACATAAATAATTCCTGATAAAACAAAGGCTGTTAGGGCATAAGGCAGTTGCGAAAACGAATGTTGCAGGTTGTTAACTTCGGTACTTTGCGATGTTAAAATGGTGGCATCGCTGTACAAGCAGGCATTAGACCCAAATACGCCCGCACTTATAACTGCCCCAATACTCATAAAAACGTGTGCACCTAAACTCTGCGCCAGCGGAATAACAATAGGTATTACCACCGCATACACTCCCCACGACGAACCTGTGGTATAGCAAATTAACGATATAGCCACAAAAATAATTAGTGGCAATAACTCTTTACTTATCAATGGTTTTACGCTTTCAATTACATAAGTAGTTAAGCCCATTTTATCGCCAACTTCTTTTAAAACATAACTAATAACTACCAAAGCCAATGCGTAAACCATACTGTTAAAGCCTGTAAAAATGGTTTCACTGAGTTGCTGAAAGGTGCCTAATTTTTTAACTAAATAGTAAACAAACGTAAAAAATATGCCTATAATAACCCCTTTTAAAGCATCGTAATCCATATAAAAAGTAAAACCTAAGGTTACCAAAATAGGGAGTATAAAATAAAGCGAATTAGATTTTTGATCGGGATTGTAATGTTCCATTGCTACGCCAGCCATTTTTGGTCCTTTCGGGATGATTTCGCCTGTTTCTTGCGCCCTAATATGTGCCATTTTTAATTTTTTAAAATGCGGAAAAACGCCCAAAATAAATAATGGAATTAGCAATACCGAAACCCAACTGTAAGCTATAAATGGAATGATGGAAAGGTAGGTATGCGCCCCTTGCCCAACAGCAGCAAAATTTGATTTTTCTAAAATAGCACCTACAAAAATTGTCCAAGTAGATAGCGGTACAATTACGCACCAAGGGGCGGCGGTGGTGTTTACAATATAAGCCAAATATTCGCGAGGGATTTTAAAATGGTCGGTAATTTTTTTCATTGTTACGCCCACGGTTAAGGCACTTAGGTAATCGTCTAAAAAAATAAATAGTCCTAAAAACCAAGTCCCAAATAACGCTACACGTTTGGTTTTTATGTAGCGCAACATATCATCGCCAAATTTTACAGCACCGCCACTGCGTACCATTAAACAAATTAAGGACCCATATAGCCCACAAACCAAAATTACCCAAACGGTACTTTCTTCTCGCATTACTTTATATAACGTTTGTATTAAGCTAGTAAAGAAGTTTGTATTCTCGTAATAACCAATTATCATAAAACCTACCACGCAGCCAATTAGCAAAGCTTCGAACGAGGCTCGTAATTTTATGGCTAGTAGAATAACTACTATTGGGGGTATTAATGCGAGTGCTCCGTATGGCATAGTTTATTGGTTTTTATTGTTTTTTTTAGGAAGACTTTGCTCCAAGCGAAGTCTTCCTTTTTTAATATAGTTGTGTTTGATGTGCAAGCAACCACGGTAATAAAGCCTGTATTTTTTTCTTAATTAAAGGAAGGGTTCGCTTTTGAGCGAAGAATTCCTAGGCCAATCCACCCCCACTTATCGCTTTCCGTGGTTGGTGGCACACCAAACACTAATATTTTATTTACTCCATATCCGTGAATGGTGGCACACCAACTATTATTCACGAATAACAATAATACTTTACCCAAACCTATTTTTAAAATGTGTTAAAAAATCAAAAGTATCAGTTTGTGTTTGATAAAAACTTGCCGACGACCATTTATAATCTTCGGGTATTAAGGCTAAGTTCCAATGCGCTTGTAGCGGATTGTTGTGCAAATAATTTAGTTTTTGTATTAAAACATCTATATTAAACATTTTAACGGCCAGAGCGTCTCTTTTCCAAATTCTATATTTTCTTTCTGTTTCTTTAACTTCAAAATAAGGTAACACTTTTTGATGGTTTGTTTTTAAATCAATTAAAATAAGATGTGCGGTTTTTTTATTAAAACTTGCACTTGGTTTTTCTTTACCGTTGGGCTTTAACAACTCCCAAATTAGGTGAATATGGTTCGGCATAATTACAAAACCGTAGACTACAATCAGTTTTTTATCTACTAATTCTTTAAGCGCATTAAGGATAATTAATTTGTATTAATCCTTTTTTAGGAGTTTTTTCCAATCTTTAATAGTTGATGTCCAAAAATATACTTCATTATATTCTAAGTAAGAATTTCTAAACTTTTTAAATATTTCGTTAATCATTATTTGCAGTTTAGTTGTGTTTATCTTGTTTTATTATTGTGTGTTTGGTGTGCCACCAACCACTGAAACGAAACTTCGGTTTTTATATACTTTATTAAAGGAATACTTCGCATTAGAGCGAAGACTTCCTAATCCAAGCCACCCAAACTTATCAACTTCTTTTCTAAATACTCAAACAAACCTTCGCTACCGCTTTCGTGGCCTTGGCCACTTTGTTTCCATCCGCCAAAAGGCGATTCAGTGCCGTGTGGCGCCCATTCGTTAATACCTACAATTCCAAATTCTAACCTTTCGGATGCAAGTGTAGCAGTCTTTAAATTATTGGTAAAAATGTAGGATGCCAAACCATATTCGGTATCATTTGCTTTTGCAATCGCATCGTCTAAATCTTCGAAAGAGAAAAGTGGTAAAACAGGTCCGAAAATTTCGTTTTGCGCTAATGCGGATGCCTGAGTTAAGCCAGCCACCACACAGGGTTGTAAAAAATAACCTTTGCTAAATTGAGGCGGAATATTGCCTCCAGTCAAAATTTCGGCACCTTCAAGCTTTGCTTGTTCTAACAAAGCCAATACACTGTCTTGCTGTTTTTTAGTGATCAATGGCCCAACATTTACACCTTCCTCAAAACCATTACCTAATTTAAGCTCCGATACGTATTTGGTAATCAATATTTTAAATTCTTCGAAAATATTTTTGTGAACATAAAACCTTTGTGCCGATGTGCAAACTTGTCCGTTATTACGAAACCTTGAAATGGCTGCAGTTTTAGCAATAGCATCCACATCCACATCGTCAAAAATTAAAACAGGTGCATTGCCGCCCAACTCTAATGATAGCTTGGTATGTGTTTTTGATGCGCCATCCATTAATAATTTACCCACACGGGTACTGCCCGTAAAGCTTATTTTTTTTAAAGCTGGATGGTATAGCATTGCCTGCCCAATTGCTGGTGCATTGCCCAAAACTATATTTAAAACCCCATTTGGCAAGCCCGCATTTTGCAAAGCTTCGGCTAGGTGGAAAGCGGTTAAAGGAGTATCTTCAGCTGGTTTTGCTACCACAGTACAACCAGCGGCTAAGGCTGCTGCCCAAGCCCGGGCGGGGTTATAAGCAGGGAAATTCCAAGCGGTAATAACACCAATTACACCCATTGGCTGGTAAATTACGCTGCTGCGTTTATCAACTCTATTGGTGGGTATCACTTTGCCGTAACTGCGTTTGGCTTCTTCGGCAAACCACTCAAATAGGTTGGAAGCAACGGCAATTTCGCCTTTGGCTTCGGGTAGGGGTTTGCCGCTTTCTAAAACCATAATGTGTGCAATGGCATCAATGTTTTCACGGATGTTAATTGCTGCTTTTTTTAAAATCTCGGCTCTTTGGTAAGGTGTAGTTTTACTCCAAGTTGCAAAAGCTAGGTGTGCGGCATCAATCGCCAAAAGGCAATCTTTATCGTTGCCAAAACTTACCAAACTCACCACTTCTTCGGTGGCGGGGTTTAGCACATCAAAGGCTTGCTTATCTAAAGCATCAATATACTCTCCGTTAATAAATTGTTGTTTCATAATTGGTTATGCGGTTAATTGAGTTAAGCCAGCTTCCATAATATCTAAACCTATATTTAATAATTCTTCGCTAATTACCAACGGACTTAATATACGAATACAGTTTCCGTTAACGCCTGCACTAATTACAATAAGCCCATTTGCGGCACAATAAGCAATTAGTTTTTTACATAAATCGCCATCCGGCTCAAACGGATTGTTGTTTTTTACGAGTTCAAATGCAAGCATTGCACCTAAGCCACGCACATCGCCAATGGCGGTAAATTTTTGTTTCATCCGCGTAAAGCGAGCCAAAACAATTTCGCCCACTTTTGTGCCAATGGCATTAATATCAATCTCTTCCATTAACTCAATGGTGGCCAAAGCTGCTGCACAACAAACCGGGTTGCCCGGGTAAGTGCCGCCAATAGTTGAGGGTTTGCAAGCATCCATTAGGTGTGCTTTACCAATCACGCAGCCAATTGGCATACCGCTTCCCATTGATTTTGCCCAAGTTGAAAGGTCGGGAATTACATCGAAATGTTGGTAGGCTGCCCATTTTCCAGTTCGGCCAAAGCCACTTTGCACTTCATCTAAAATGAGTAAAATGCCGTATTTATCGCAAATAGTGCGCAATCCTTGCAAGTATTTTTTAGGCAAAACGGTAAAGCCACCTTCGCCTTGTACAGGTTCTACTATGATGGCAGCTACTTGTTGGGCAGCTACAAAAGTATTAAAATAGGCTTCTAGGTTGCGGAGGTGTAAGTCGGCAAAATCGTTTTCGTTTAAATTGCCACTTTGCTTGTAAATATCAGGGAAAGGTACACGGTAAACTTCGGGGGCAAAAGGGCCGCAACCTTGTTTATAACCTACTTTCGAGGTTAGGGTCATCGCCATCATAGTTCGTCCGTGAAAACCATTTTCGAAACAAATTATGGCAGGCCTTCCAGTTGCTTGTCGGGCAATTTTTATGGCGTTCTCTACACTTTCGGCTCCCGAATTGGTAAGCATAACCTTGGTATTATCGCCGTGAGGGAAAATGGTAGCCAGTTTTTCGGCCAGCTGTAAATACAAATCGTAAGTGGCTACGTTAAAGCTGCAATGAAGCATAAGTTCGGCTTGTTTTTGTATGGAAGCCACAACCTTGGGCGGACAGTGGCCTGCATTTACCACGCCAATTCCGCCTGCAAAATCTATCATTTCGTTACCATCGGCATCTATAATAATTGCACCATTAGCACTAACCGCTGTTGATGGGTTAAAAATACCAATGGCATTGGGTACAAATTTTTTTCTACGTTCCAGTAGTTCGGTTGATTTGCTATGTAGCATTTTTTATTATTTGGTTGTTGGTTTATTGATTAATTGTATGATGTTTTCGGCAGCTAATCTACCTGTTTCGGCGGCTCCGTTCATATAGCCTTGAAAATCTAAACTACAATGTTCGCCAGCAAAAAACAGGTTGCCTACGGGTGCTATTTCCCATCCTGCCAAAGTGCTCCATTGCCCAGTTTTAAAACTGCTGTACGCCGCTTTGGAGTAAACGTTTTGTGGCCAGCAAAATTTTACCGTTTTTTGGTTATAAGCTGTTTTTGACTTGGGATATATTTTTTCTACATCCTGTAAATATTGGTTTGATAGTTCTAAAACTGGCGTATCGCACATTTGCTTTACCATATTGCCGCCACCAAAAACGGTTAAACTTCCCGCTGTGGCGGATTGCATACGGCTGCTATCCCAAGTGCAACCGAAGGATAAATTGGTGTAGGTTTGCCCATCTTTATTGGCCTTACGCCAAGGTTTACCGTTAAAACCCATAATAAATTTACTGCTGTTGCCGTAGCCTAAATTATTGATGCAATTTAGTTTTTCGGCAGGCATTTTTACCCTTAGCGGGATGTTGCGTAAAATAGAAAAAGGGATAGCCAAAATTACATAATCGGCTGTAATGTGTTGTGTTACAGATTTATTTTTAAAAAACAAGTTAAATTTGTTAGTGTTTGTTTGGCTAATGTTTGTTAGTGTGTAGTTAAGCCTTACTTGGTTTTTAAGTTGATGATGTAGTTTATTGCTGAGGTGCTGGCTACCCCCTTTAATTTTTAAAACTTCGTGTTGGGTGCCAAATAATTCGTAACCGTTTGGACCTGGCTGTGTAAACATTATTAAAAAATTTATGGCCGATTGTTCGGATGCTTCCATTCCGTACTCGCGGGTAATAACTAAACTTAAAAAAGTAAATAACCAGCCTTTTACGCCAATATTAGTTAAATAATTAGTAACAGATTGTTGGTCTAAATGTTTGAATATATGCCCGGTTGTATAATCTATTTTTTCGGGTAACGATTTTACGTCTTTTTCTATTTGTGCTACAAAAGGTAAAATAGCTGTTTTTAAATCATTGTTATTGTAATGTTTACCTTCAAAATAGAATGTGCCCTCGGTGATTTCGTCTTTGCGTAAATCGTAAAAATCTACGTTAAAATCTTTTGCCAGTTGTATAATATCCAAGTGTGTGGTATCAACAAACTCTCCGCCTAAATCGGTGGTTATGCCTGCACCAAATTTATCTTTTATCGTAAACATTCGGCCACCAGTACGGTTTGATGCTTCGTAAACTGTTGCAATAATTCCTTGCTTTTTTAATTGATAAGCCGCGTTTAAACCCGCCATTCCTGCTCCAATTATAGCTATGGTTTTGTGCGCATTAAATTCATCAGCGAAAGCGGCAGAAAAAGAGGGGAGAAGCAAGCCCGAAGCAGCCAGTAAACCCGCATTTTTTATAAAGTTTCTACGACTTTCATCAAAAATTGGCGCACCGCTGTTTTGCTTATGCGTTTTAAAGGCATCAGCGAAAGCGTTCTGTAATAAATATTTTAATGGGCTATGTGCCATTTATTGGTTTGGTTGGTAATTTTAATAACCCGGATTTTGTTTAATTATACCTTGGCCAATTGTAATATCGTTTTGCGGAATGGGCATAATTGGGTTAACACCTTCGCCTAAAACAGCATCTATTTGTTGTGTGCGAGCTAAATCAAATAAACGGCTACTTTCAAAATTTAATTCGGCTCGGCGTTCATCGGCTATTGCTTGTGCAAAAGTTGCGTTATCAGGAACATCTGTTGCAGATAATGCAGTCATTCCTCTGTTTTCTCTAATTAAGTTAAGGTCTGTTAGGCCACCGCCCGCTAAACCCAAAGCTTCGGCTCGTATCAAAAACATTTCGGCTAAGCGTAAAATGTAACCAGCGTTATCGCGGGTGTTTTCTCCACGGTATTTTTCGGTTCTACCATCGGGTTCTATACTTACATCCACGTTAGTAAAATCAACCAAATTAGCTCTTGTATCATCTGTACGAGATTCAAAGAAAGTTTTTAAACTTTCTGATGCTAAAAATTGTACATCGCTACGCAAGGCATCACTTCTGCTGTATGTAAAGCCATTATAAAAACTTTGATTTTGAGGGGTAAATTTTAGCTCAAAAACACTTTCGCTTGTATTTTTTTGTGTGTAAATATTATTAAGGCTTGATGAACCCACTAAACTAAAATTAGCAGTTTCGGCAATTACATCGCTGGCGTTTGTAATGGCTTCTGAATAGTTTTTAGTGTATAAATATACTTTTGCCAATAAAGCTTTTGCCGAATAAACAGATACATATTGACTGCCCGAATAAATAGTAACTAATTGTGTGGCTTGTTTTAAATCGTTAATTATTTGATTGTAAGATGCTTGTACAGAGCTTCGGGCAACGCTTTGAGTAGGGTTTGCGGTATTGGTTTTTATGGATATGCCATAGGGCGATGCCAAATTCCAATGTTCGCCAAACATTCGCAGTAAATCAAACTGGGCCAAAGCCCTCACAAAATAAGCTTCGCCTTTTATATTTTTAAGTTCATCGGGATCTACACCTGCAATTTTATCGGCGTTTTCTAAAATTTTATTAGCCGTATAAATAGTTTGATAAATAGCAACGTAAATACCTTTAACATAAAGATTGTTTGCAGCAATATTACGTTCTTTTATGCTATTTAAATCTACCACATCGTAACCACCAGTAGAGCCATTATCGCTGTAAGCTTCGGCTAAAAGAGGGTAAACGCCGCCGTAATAATCTCGGTTTTGTAAAGTGCTGTACATTCCCAAACGGGCGTTACGTAAACCATCAACCGATGTAAAAACTAAGGCATCATCAACTTCGTTGGGCGATTCTACATTTAATATTTTTTTGCAAGATATGGTTGAAATCAACACTAAAAATAATAGGGCTATTTTATATATTTTCATAATTTGTGAGAATTAAAATTTAAAGTTAACACCAAATAAAAACGTACGGGCTTGTGGGTAAGCGGCATAATCTATACCTGCTGTGTTAGGCGAGCCGCCACCGGTTGAACTTACTTCGGGGTCGAAACCGTAATATTTAGTAAAGGTGTACAAGTTTTGAGCCTCGGCGTATAAACGCAACGAAGAGAAACTTTTTTTGCTTTTTGGCCTAATGGTATAACCAAAATTTACGGTACGTATTCTTAAAAAAGACGCATCTTCTATAAATTGCGACGATTCTTGACTGTAATTTGCGTTTATCATTGATGCCCTAGGGATATCGGTAACATCGCCTGGGTTTCTCCAGCGTTTATTTACAATAGTTGCGTTGTTTGCATAAACTTGTTGTAAATTGTTGTCTGCATCCCATCCTCCATCGCTCCATCCTAAAGTTTGGTAAGTGGCTCGTATTAAATTATATACTTTATTGCCAATGCTAAACTGGGTTGATACTGCTAAATCCCAAGCTTTGTATTTAAAATTATTTGTCCATCCGCCAAAATAATCGGGAGCGGCTTTGCCTAATATTTGTTTCTCGTCACTGTACAAAGGGTCTCCGGTTTGAGTATCAACCCCTAAATATTTATAGCCGTAAAACGAGCCTACTTGTTCGCCTACTTTTAAAATATGTGTGTTAAATAAATCGGAATAAGGACTTAGTAATTGATTATCAGAATCTAAAGAAATAATTTTGCTGCGTATGTAACTGATGTTAAAATTAGTTCCCCAGGTAAAATCATTAGTTTTTATAGGTGTTGCATTTAGCGAGAACTCTACGCCTGTGTTTTCTATGTTTCCAGAATTGATGGTATAATCTACAAAACCTGCTGTTGAAGGTAAGGGTGTTTGCGCTAATAAACGAGTACGGTTACCTTTAAAAGCTTCGATACTACCACTTAATTTGCCATTATAAAATTCAAAATCTATACCTGTATTTAACATTGTATTACGTTGCCAAGTAAGGTTTTGGTTACCAATATTACGTGGTTGTAAACCTGCCATACCATCGTAACGTGATGGTCTCCAGTAGCTTTGGTATTGAAAATCGCCAATTTCTTGGTCGCCGCTTAGTCCGTAGCTAAACCTTAATTTTAAATTGGTTAAAGTTTCTGATCCTTTTAAAAAGTTTTCTTTACTAATTAGCCAACCTGCCGACATTGCAGGGAATAAACCCCATTGGCTGTTAACTGGAAATCGAGAAGAACCATCGTACCTTGCACTAACAGATAGCAAGTATTTATCAGCGAAAGCGTAATTAGCCCTACCTAAAAATGAAACTAAACCCCAACCAAATTTATCGCTAGGTGCGGCATTTATAGTTGATGCGCTGGATAAATTAGTTAAACCCGAACCTATTGGAAAGCCTTGTGCCGAAACCGAAGAACGTTCGTATTGAGAGGCTTGTGCCGTAAAACCACCTAATAAATTTAAGCTATGTATTTGGTTAAAAGTTTTTTGATAAGTTAAAATATTTTCGTTTAACCAAGTTAGGTTGTTGTAGCTGCCTTTTAATGCTTTTCCACCCACAGCAACAGCATCGGATGTTATTTGTGAGAAAAATTGATCATCAAGTACACTTGAATAATCGGTACTAAAAGATGATCTAAATTTTAAATCTTTAACTACTGCAACCTCTGCATAAACGCTACCTAAAAAGCGGTAATTATTGGTAAAAGCTTTAATTTCTTTGGCCGATTTTACTGGGTTATCGCTTAACCAACTGGCTTGAAAATCGCCATACTCGGAGTAAGTGCCATCAGGATTGTAAACTGGCATTAATGGCGATGCGCCAATGGCATTGGTAACAACCCCAGTATAAGTATTATCGTTAAAACTACGGCGACTGCGGCCATAAGTAAACGATGAGTTGGTACCAATAGTTACCCTATCGCTCACTTTGTTTTCTAAATTGAAACGGAACGATGCCCTTTTGTAAAAGTTTTCGAGCACAATACCTTGTTGGTTAAAATAGTTACCCGATACAAAAAACTTTGTTTTTTCACTTCCGCCACGGGCCGATATTTGCATATTGCTGATAGGTGCAGATCTAAAAATTTCGTCTAACCAATTGGTATTAACACCTGTGCGCCAGCTGGCAGGCAAAGGGTTGGTTAAAACCGCAGGGTCAAAATCGGCACCAAAAACCAATGGATCCTGATTATATCGTCTCAAATCTTGCGCTCGGGCATCTTCTTGCAACTCTACAAAGCCTTTGCTATCTAAAAACGGAATTTTGCGAGATACGTTTTGCATACCGGTATAACTATCGAAACTAAACTCGGTTTTACCATTTAAACCACGTTTGGTGGTAATTAAAACTACTCCATTTGCGGCTCTAGCACCATAAATTGCTGCTGCCGATGCATCTTTTAAAATCTCCATTGATTCTATATCGTCGGGGTTTATATCGGCAATAGAGCTTATGTTTTGTCCTTTGCCGTTTACCGTACCGTCGGTTGTATATGAGGTGGCTAATGATGAATTGCTTTCGCTAATCATTGGGATACCATCAACTACATATAAAGGATTGCTAGCACCACGTACACTTACCAATAAACCTGCACCTGGCGTACCGCTGGGTGTACTTACCAAAATACCTGCAACTTTACCTTGAATGCTTTGAGCAAGGTTGGCAACGGGTTGGTCTTTAAAATCTTTATTGCCAATTGATGCGATTGCACCAGTAATACTCGATTTTTTTTGGGTACCGTAACCAACCACCACCACATCGTTTAGCATACTGCTACTTTCTTGTAAAGTAGTAGTTAAAACAGTTTCGCTACCAATTCTAATAATTTTTGTGGCATAGCCGATAGAAGAGATAATAATTTCGGGGTTTGGGCCACTTAGCGTGATGCTAAAGTTACCATCAATATTGGTGCTTGCACCTTTATTTGTGCCTTTTTGAGTTACTGAAGCACCTGGAATGGTTTCGCCTTTTGAATCTTTAACTGTACCCTTTAAAATTTTTTCTTGCGCATTGGCAAGTTGGGGTAAGCTTAATAAAATACAGCAGGTGTAAATAATAAATTGTAAAGCCTTATTCATATTTAATTAGTGTTAAAATTTTATAAATAAATGTGCGTATTTTTTGTCTTATAAATATGAATAACAAATATTAATTAAAATATAAGTCAAATAATTTTTTTAATTTAAAATTTAATTGTTGATTTACAGTTTATTAAGACAAGTCAATTGTAAGACAAATAATAATTATGTTTTGACATTTATTTTTTCAGTGATTGAAAAGTCGTTTTATTTATCTGTTTTTTAACAAATGTGATTTTTTGTTGGGCTTTTGACAGATAAAATGTTGTATTGTTATAAATATCAAATTTTTTAACTAATATTTGAGTAGTATTTGTAATATATTGTAAATTTAAAGATGTTATCGGGTAAATTAATACATAAAATAGAAAGTTGCAGTGAAATTTTAACTGCTCTTAGTTATAAAATTGATTTTGCAGATAAAAGTGCATTAACTCGAACTCATTTTAATGCAATTGCCAAAGTAATTAACCTAAAAATAACTTTAGAAGTTTTAAAAAACACCAATTTAGTAGAAACCTATTTAATTATTGGTAAGCAAAATTTGGAAATGCAACTTTTAAAATTAAGGTTAAACTCGGTTGCTGCCTTCATTAATTATTTAAAAAATTTAGGCGAATACCGGGTGTATAATTGGATAAGTGGTAAAACCTTACAAAGTTATTGGCAAGGTGGCGATGCAAAATATGTTAAACTAAACGTATTGCTTGTTTTTTTAGAAATACCGTTTAAAGATTGGAAAAACTGGCAAACCGAGAAATCGTACCAAAATACAAACCCCGAAATTAGTGAACAAAAAACCAGTTTAACTATTGTAAAAAAATACTTTTTAGGAAATTATTTTTTGTATTACCCTAAAACCGACGATAGCAAAAATTATATTAAAACGCCATTTATCATCGAAGAAAATAATAGGGGAGAGGTGGTAGTACAATCCATATCGGAAGGGCACAAGTATTTGGGCGAAGTTACGGGCATACGTGATGGTTGCTTGTATATTAATTGCCAAAATATTGATTTTGAAGAGA
Organism: Sphingobacteriales bacterium; assembly: GCA_004294495.1. GTDB lineage: Bacteria > Bacteroidota > Bacteroidia > Sphingobacteriales > Sphingobacteriaceae > Pseudopedobacter. The sequence continues at coordinate 4,026 of REAS01000058.1, read as the reverse complement.
TTGAACAATACGTTTTTAATGTTGGTTTAGAAACTAAGCCCGAAGTTCTTTTTGGTGTTAGCAACACCGTAAGTGTTAAAAACCGTTTGGCTGTTGCTTTAAAAAATGTTTTGGTAAAACAAAAATCGGCGGAAGCCAATTTTAATACTATTGACGAGATTGAAATAGGGTCTAACCAAATATTAGAAACAGGTACCGAAGAATACCTAATTATTAACTATCTAAAAAATGCGGGCAACCCAATTATTGTTACACAGGCGTGTTGTAATTTGGCAGATTTAGGTTAATTTAAATTCGTTTGTTTACTTAAAACCAACAAATATTAATTTCATTTTAAAATAAAGTATAGTAAATTAGTAGCATATTTTTAAAACCAAAATACTATGTTAAGATTAGGAGATATTGCACCAAATTTTACAGCTCAAACATCGGAAGGTGAGCTAGATTTTTACGAATATTTAGGCAACAGTTGGGGCGTATTGTTCTCGCACCCTGCCGATTATACACCCGTTTGTACAACTGAGTTAGGCCGTACTGCATCACTCAAAAGCGAGTTTAAAAAACGTAATGTAAAGGTTATGGCTTTAAGTGTGGATACGTTAGAATCGCACCAAGGTTGGATAAAAGATATTAACGAAACCCAAGGAGTTGAAGTTAATTTTCCGATAATTGCTGATAAAGACAAAACCATTTCTGAGGCTTATGGTATGATGCACCCAAATGCATCGGCTACGTTAACTGTACGCTCGCTTTTTGTAATTGCGCCCGATAAAACGGTTAAATTAATGATTACTTACCCGGCATCAACAGGGCGTAACTTTACTGAAATTTTAAGAGTTATAGATTCGTTACAACTAACAGCAAATTATAGTGTTGCAACACCAGCTGATTGGAAAGATGGAGAAGATTGCGTAGTTGTACCAGCAATAAAAACAGAAGATATACCAGCAAAATTCCCAAAAGGATTTACAGAAATTAAACCTTATTTGAGAATGACACCTCAGCCAAATAAGTAAAAAAATAAAAAAAGAGCATCATTATATTGTTGCTCTTTTTTTATAACCCTAAATTAAAAAATTTACAGAGACGCTCTTAAAGTAAGAGAAAATGGAACTTCAATTTGTTCTATTTTTTGGTTTATGATCATTTGGGCTGCCATTGATCCCATTTTTTTAAAATCGGCCGAGAAAGTTGTAATCCCGTTAAGCAACAGCTTTTTTAGAGGTGTTTCGTTATAAGAAATTACGCCAACATCTTTACCTAATTCCAATTTTAATTCTATTATTTTTTCTAACAATATAGCTAAATCGTCTTCTATTAAATTGATATAAACTTCTCCTTTTTTTATAGGTTCGGCATTAATATTATTTACTATTGCATGTTTAAAATTGTATTGATTACAAAAAAGTTGGAAACCATTTGTGATTTCTGAAGTAAAATAACTAGATATTGGAGAAATAATTTTAAGAGTATGGTATTTTTCTAAAACTTCTTTTGCCGAAAATAATGCTTTAAAAATGTCTTGTTGAAAATTTTGGTATATTGCTGCATAATTACCACAAATACCTTTAATTTTTTTATCTAAGAGTATCAATTTTTCTTTAGGTAAAGTATTTATTAAATCAGTAATTTCTTCGCCAGTTTCAACAAAATTTGGTATAATCACATAATGGGTATAATTATTATGTTTTAATTGAATTAGTTTTTTAAAAGTAAAAAAATTGTTATTGTATATATAAAAATCAATGCTTACATTTTCTCCTAAAGTTTGAACAAACGAATCATAAATTATTTTTTTATGTGCTGATAATTTATTAAAAAGTAATAGAATTTTAATTTTTTTTTGATTATCGGTATTTACTATAAAATACCCTTTACCTGGTACAGAGTTTACAAAACCCAAATTTTTTAAATAATTATATCCTTTTTGAGCCGTATCTCTGGAAATATCTAAAGAGAAACTTAACTCGTTAATAGATGGTAAAAGTACATTTTTACTTAACCTACCAGCAGAAACTGCTTCTATTAAAGAATTGCTAAGCTGTAAATATTTTGGTGTTGTTGAATTTTTATCAATCTGAATTAAATTAAAAAAAATATCGGATTTCATTTGCACACTTTTTCTATTAAATACTAAATTAAAATAAATTATGGCTTAAAAAACAAATTTGATGGAAAAAATTGATGTTAGGTGTTTTAAACAAAATAAAATTACTTCCTTATAAACTCAAACCTTCCATCGGCTTCTAATTTCATAATGGTTGAAGGTTTTTTTTCTTCTAAGTTTTCTTGCTCAAAATCAACCACATAATCAACTAAACTAAACAATTCGGGGTTAATGTCGCTAAAGTTTTTTGGGGATGAATTGCCACTTATATTTGCCGAGGTAGAAACAATAGGTTTACGCAATTGCTGAATTAGTGGGCTACAAAAATCGTGTTTTACTATGCGTATACCCACGCTACCATTGGCTGCAATAACGTTTGGTGCTAAATTTTTTGCGCCAGAGTATATTATAGTAAGTGGGTTTTCGGCGTATTGTATTAAATCGTAAGCAATATCGGGAACTTGATTTACGTAGCTTTGCAGTTTATTATCAGTATCTAATAGTACAATAAGACTTTTGTTGGATGCCCTTTGTTTAATATCTATAATTTTTTGTACTGCTTGTGGGTTGGTAGCATCGCAGCCAATGCCCCATACGGTATCGGTTGGGTAAAGTATAATTCCGCCAGCTTTTAAAACTTCTAAAGTTTTAGATATTTCGTTTTTTAACATTTTATTAGTGTTTTTTGGTAAACTTCCATTAGTTTTTGGGCTATACTATTTTCTCTAAAATTAAGGGCGTGTTGTTTACCCTGGTTTATCATATTTTGGCTCAAAGTTTCGTCATTTAACACTAAGTTAATTTGCTTTGCCAATTCGTGTTCATTATTTGGATTTATATAAATGCTATTTAAGCCGCCTGCTTCTTCTAAGCAAGAGCCTGTTGCAGCAATTACGGGTACGCCACAATTTAAGGCCTCTAATATAGGTATGCCAAAACCTTCGAAAACAGATGGGTAAACAAATATTTTTGCCAGCTGGTATATGCTGGGTAAATCACTAAAATCTACATTTTGTAAAAATAAAACTCGGTTTTGCAATTGGTTTTGAAGAATATATTGATTTAAAATTTGAGCGTATTTAGTTTGCTTACCTACTAAAACTACTTGTACATTACTTGGTAAAAATTGCAGCGATTTTAAAATAAGTAATTGGTTTTTGCGGTTTTCGATAGTACCAACGCACAATAAAAAAACAGTAGGAAGCTGGTATTTTTGTTTTACTTGACTTATTTTTTGTGGAGTTATTGTTTGGTAAAAAAGTGCATCGCAACCTTGATAAACCACTTCGATTTTTTCTTCATTAACGCCAAAATAATGTACAATATCATTTTTGGTTTGCTCACTAATTGCAATTATAGTATCGGCATTTTTGCAGGCATACTTAAATTTAAATTTATAAATTATCCTATCTATAAGCTTAAAATACTGTGGAAAACGTAGAAAAATAAGATCGTGTATGGTTACTACCGATTTTATTTTTTCACGTTTTAAACCAAATGGTATTTGGTGACTAAGGCCGTGAAAAATATCAATACTATCTTTTTTCGCATCGTTTACTACGCCAAAACTTCGCCAAAAAAAGTTTATTCTTTTTGTATTTGGTGTACGAACAATTATATTTTTAAAGTGTAGTAAAAAGTTTAACCTTGGGTTTTCACTTGTTTTTGGGGTGTATAAATAAAATGAAATGTTAGGATATGCGGCTGCCAAACTTTGCACTAGCCAACGGCTATAATTGCCTAGGCCTGTAAAGTTTTTAAATATGCGTTTAGCTTCGTAACCTATTTTCATTTATTGGTTTTAATATGTAATGGAATACGATTCAATGTCGTTTACTTAAGCAAAAGTACACGATATTTTAATCAAAAATGATTTTTTTATATGCGCTTTTTGTTGTATTTTTAAGTAGTATATAGGG
>REAS01000027.1 GCA_004294495.1 Sphingobacteriales bacterium | reverse complement strand
ATACTACTTAAAAATACAACAAAAAGCGCATATAAAAAAATCATTTTTGATTAAAATATCGTGTACTTTTGCTTAAGTAAACGACATTGGATTATGAATATTAAAATCCCACCAAAAAAACATACCTTTAAACTATGCCAAATTTATACATTATAGCAGGCTGCAACGGTGCAGGTAAAACCACTGCAAGTTTTACTGTATTGCCCGATATTTTAAATTGCCGAGAATTTGTAAACGCCGATAATATTGCGGCAGGTTTATCGCCTTTTAATGTAGAAAGTGTGACAGTTGCAGCCGGCCGAATTATGCTGTTACGTATGAATGAGCTGATGAATGATGGAGTTGATTTTGCTTTCGAAACTACGCTATCAACCCGTAGTTATGTTTCGTTTATTAAAAAAGCCCAACAGTTAGGCTACCAAGTTACGCTATTATATTTTTGGTTAAGTAGTCCTCAAAATGCCATACAACGGGTTGCAAAAAGGGTGAGCCTAGGCGGTCACCATATTCCTAGCAATGTAATAGAACGTAGATATTTTAGAGGAATTTATAATTTGATTAACCTATATATTCCGGTTTGTAATACTTGGTCGGTTTTTGATAATATGGTATCGGAACCTGTAATAATTGCAGAGGGCTCTGATAAATTGGGAGAATTGATTTCTAATAATGATATTTGGAACGGCATTTTAAAAATTAGTTATGAAAATGATTAGCGAAACATTAAAATTTAGTGAGTTTTCTCAAAAAATTCTATTGGGCTTAAAAATTGCCAACCGTAAGCTGGTAGAAAAAACTGCTGCCGAAAACGGTAGCCTTATAATAGGTAATATTGATGGTTCTTTTAAAGAGGTACCTGCAAAAGAATTGCTAAAAGAGATGAACAATTAGGTTAATTCCGCTCGGTATTGTCAATGTAAAAAATTAAAAAACCGCTTTAATCTTAAATCAAAGCGGTTTATTGTGCACCCGATAGGAATCGAACCTATATCGTATGAACCGGAATCATACATTCTATCCATTGAACTACGGATGCAATTTGTATAAATTTATATTATTTTAAACGTTAAATCTAAAGTGCATAATATCGCCATCTTCTACCACGTAAGTTTTGCCTTCAACACCTAATTTACCAGCATCTTTACAGGCGTTTTCCGACCCTAAGGTTACAAAATCGTTGTATTTTATAACTTCGGCTCGTATAAAACCTTTTTCAAAATCGGAGTGGATAACGCCAGCTGCTTGTGGTGCAGTAAAACCTTTTGTAATTGTCCAAGCTCTAACTTCTTGTACACCAGCAGTAAAGTAAGTGTATAAATCTAACAATCGGTAAGCGGCAACAATTAATTTAGCTACTCCCGATTCTGTTAAACCTAAATCTTCTAAAAATACGGTACGCTCTTCAAAGTCTTCTAACTCGGCAATTTCCGATTCTATTTTAGCAGATATAATTAAAACCTCGGCTTTTTCGGTTTTTACGGCATCTTTTACTAAATCAACATACCTGTTTCCGGTTATAACCGATGCTTCATCAACATTACAAACGTATAAAACGGGTTTGGCAGTAAGCAAGCTTAATTCTTCAATAAATATAAAATCGTCTTCGGTAATTTGTGCTGTACGTACACTTTGGCCAGCTTCTAAATGTGCTTTTACAATAGTTAAAATATCGAAAGTGCGTTTTGCATCTTTATCGGTTTTAGCCATTTTTTCAACTTTTTGCACACGTTTTAAAACGGTATCCAAATCTTTTAGTTGCAATTCGGTATCAATAATTTCTTTATCACGTATGGGATCTACCGAGCCATCTACATGTATCACATTACCATCATCAAAACAACGTAAAACGTGAATAATGGCATTGGTTGCCCTAATATTTCCTAAAAATTGGTTACCTAGTCCTTCACCTTTAGATGCTCCTTTTACTAAACCTGCAATATCTACAATTTCTATTGTGTTGGGAACTACTTTTTGAGGTTTAACCAGTTCGGTTAATTTGGTTAACCTTTCGTCGGGTACGGTAATTACGCCAATATTAGGTTCAATAGTGCAAAACGGAAAATTTGCCGCCTGTGCTTTTGCGTTTGATAAACAGTTAAAAAGGGTTGATTTGCCTACATTAGGTAAGCCTACTATACCGCATTGAAGGGCCATAATTTATTTTTTTTATTAGTTATTTAGTCGTAAGTCGAAATAGTCGTAAGTCAATTTAGTCATAAGTCGGATTAGTTAAATTAGTCGTAAGTCAATTTAGTCAAAATAGTCGTAAGTCTTGGTAGTCGTAAGTTGATTATAAAATGCTTGATTTATTTTACAATTTAGGGCTAATTGTTTCTTGCCTAATTTTGGGCAAATGTAATTAGATTTATTGGTAAAGTGAATTTGAATTTTACTATAATTCGAAACAGTTTTTGTTTTTTTTTGGGAATAGAATTTAAGGTGAAAATTTCTTTTATTAAAAATGTAAAGCTTAGTTATGTACTTTTGAAAACGTTTGCTAATAGGGGGTTTTGATTTTAAAAACCAAGGGGTAAATATTTTATTAATTATTTTATTTGTTGAGGTTGAAGAGGTTTTTAAAATTTATTTTAGTTTGTTTTGTTTTGATTGTTTTTGGCAAATCATTGGCGCAAAGCCAAACTTATAAAAACCAAATAGGCTTTAAAAGCGATAACGATGCTTATTTAGCTATAAAGCAAGACCGTTATTATACCAACGGAATAGAGTTTTTTTTTATACACGCTATAAAAAATAGCCAAAATCAAGATACCACTTCCCAACTGCTTAAAACTATTTGGGGAGTAAACGCAGGGCAAAAAATTTTTAATGCTTACTCGGGAAAAACCTGGTTTATAGAAAATGTAGACAGGCCAATTACAGGTTATTTGTATGCCAGTGCTTACATGCAATGGTTGCTTAAAAATGAGACGGTTTATAAAGCAGAGCTACAATTAGGTACTATTGGCCCCAATGCTCTAGGAAAAGAAACACAAGAATTTATACACAATACTTTTAAATTTTATAAACCAATAGGTTGGCAATTTCAGCTAAATAACGCATTTGGGGCAAACCTTAATTTAGATTATTTAAAGCTACTTTATCGTACTAAAAATAAAAAGTCAGACTTTTCTTTACCTTTACAATTGCGATTGGGAAGCAACTTTACAAGTTTAAATACAGCTGTACTTTTTAGGACGGGTAGGTTTAGTGCACTTAATAATTCTACCGCCACACAAAGTAATGTTGCAAATAACAGCAAAGCCAATTTAGATAAGTATAAAGAATTTTATTTTTATTTAAGACCCTCGCTTTCTGTTGTTGTGTACGATGCTACCATACAAGGAGGTTTGTTTGTAGCTAACAAAGGCCCAGTAACCCATAATCCAAAACCTGTGGTTTTTGTACAAGAAGTGGGTTTAAATTATGCGGTAAATAGGTTTAACTTAAACTTAGCTTTTATAATTAAAAGTCGCGAAATAGAAAGTACGGCCAAAGTGCATAAATACGGAAGTATTGGTTTGGGGTATAGGTTTTAATTCACATTTTCAGTAGCTTGCAAAATAATTTCACAGGCCTTTTTAATTTCGGTAGTGGTAATGGTTAGTGGTGGTGCAATTCTTAAAGCCGTATCGCAATGCAAAAACCAATCTATAATTAGTCCGTTTTCAATACACTGTTTGCTAATGTTTTCTACATTAAAAAAGGTATCTAATTGTATAGCTAACATTAAACCTTTGCCTCTAATTTCTTTAATTTTTGGATGCACCAATAATGTTTTAAACAAGTTTTCTTTTTCGGAAATACCTTCCATTAAATTATCATCTAAAATTACATTGAGCGATGCTAAGGCTGCCGCACAACTAACAGGGTGACCGCCAAAAGTAGTTATATGCCCTAAAATGGGATTTTCTTTTAGCACATCCATAATAGTTTTTGAGGCTATAAAAGCACCAATAGGCATTCCGCCGCCCATAGCTTTGGCTAGCAATAAAATATCGGGCGTTATGTTGTAATGTTCAAAAGCAAATAATTTTCCGGTACGACCAAAGCCGGTTTGTATTTCATCGAAAATTAATAAAGTGCCGGTTTGGTTGCAACGTGTACGTAAAGCCTGCATATACAAAACATCGGGAACTTGTACGCCCGCTTCGCCTTGTATGGCTTCTATAATTACACAGGCTGTTTGGGTGGTTATACGTTCTAAATCCGCGAAAGCGTTAAATTTAATAAACTCTATATCAGGTAGTAAAGGGCGGTAGGCTTGTTTGTAATATTCGTTACCCATAACACTTAATGCCCCATGTGTGCTGCCATGGTACGAGTTTTTAAAAGCAATAATGTGCGAACGGTTGGTATATTTTTTGGCTAATTTTAAAGCACCCTCGCAAGCTTCGGCACCAGAGTTGGTATAATAAACCGAGGATAGGGTAGGGGGCAATACCGACCCTAATTTTTGCGCCAATAAAACTTGTGGGGCTTGCACAAACTCGCCATAAACGGTAAGATGCAGGTATTTATCTAATTGATTTTTAATGGCTTCTATAACTTTTGGGTGCCTATGGCCAATGCTGCTTACTGCAAAACCCGATACCAAATCCAAATAAGCTTTACCCTCAATATCGTACAAATACAAACCTTCGGCTCGTTCAATTTCTAACAATCGCGGAAAGCTGGACGTTTGCGCCGTGTTTTGCAAAAAAAGTTGTTTGTGGCTTATCATAAGGGTACTCTTATTCAAAAATAAGTTTTTGTTTATTTGTATTTTGAAATATTTTACGCGTTAATTTTAAACCAAATATGAATTGTTAAACCATTATTTTTTTTTGTGACCTAAATCAAATGAATACTGTAAGCTTAACCTAGCTATATAATTTAGAAAAGTAAGTTCATCGGAGTTTGAACTATAAAGTTGTACAAAATCAGAAGATAGTTCGTAATTGATTACATTTTTATAATCTGTAATTATAGGTACTGAAAGGCCTAATTGTAAACCAAATTTAATTTTCTGAACATTATAATTCAGATTAAAAACAGGCTCGATATTAAAACTATATAAATCATTGTAAACCTGTCTTGAAAAAGCGTAAAAATGCAATATTTCATGTTTTTCGTATTTATTATAAGAAAACCTATTTGATATTCCAAAATCAAAATTACCATTCGTTTTTGTTAAACTTAATTGATTAAATGCGTTCCAATAATTTGAGGCTGTTATAGTTGGAAAATAGGTATCAAAATTTCTATTGTTGAAAGTTCTAAACTTACCAAAGCCAAAGGCGGTTTCAAAAACTACGTTTTTTTTAAGCTTTGTAAAATATATAATACCACCTGAATAACTATTATTTTCTACCATAACATTATATCCCGACCCCATAATTTGTTGGCGGTGAAATGTACCAACATTTGTTAAACCTGTAGCAAAAACAGCAAAATGATTAGTTAATGAAAAGGATGCATTAGCATCAAAACCTCTGCCAACACCTATAGATAGATTTAACTGTTTTGATTGAGTGTGTAAAGGAAGTATTAACGGATTTGGGATGAAGTAGCCGTTTTGTGCAAAAAGTAAACACGGAAAAATCGTTGAAAACCAAATTGAAATATACTTTTTCATAATTTTTTAATTAAGGCCAATATAAAAGCGTTTACTTTAGAACCTGAGTTCGATTAATAAAACAGACTTACTTGGTTAGTTTTTTGTGTTTCATATTTTATCGAAGGCTTCTTAGGAAAGAAGCTATATGCAATCAACC
>REAS01000057.1 GCA_004294495.1 Sphingobacteriales bacterium | reverse complement strand
AAGATTAAACAGAAAAAACCCTCGAAATCACAAACCTAAAAAATTGTACAATATGGTGTATAAAAGAATATAGATATTGCTTAAGTAAACGACATTGATGTATATATTCTAATTTTTGCTGAATTACTTCATGAGACCACAATTCTATTGGTTTGTTATCCTGACGCCAAAACTGGTAGTTTTTGTTGTTTGAATTATACTCTCCGCTAGATTTAAAAATAGCTATCATCCATTCTTTCCTTGATTCATGTTCGTTTGAAAGTATAGCCTCTATCAGTTTTTTACTTGTAAATTTCTTAAAATCTCGCATAATGCTCGACATCAAAAACCCTTCTTTGGCTCTTACAATCAAATGCACATGATTGGTCATCAAACACCAAGCGTATATTTCTAAACCTTTACTTACTTGACAATATTTTAAACTTTCTACAATTATATTTCTATACGTTTCTCTTGTAAAAACATCAATCCAGCCTACTGTAGCAAAGCTTACAAAATATAAGCCAGCTGGATTGTTAAATTTATAGGCTCTACTCATAATTTCTATTGCAATTTATAAAATTTACTTTAAATACCAATTTGTAAACTTGGCTAGTTTAAAAACATAAAAACATGACAATGCAACTCTGGGATTTACAAAGTTGCAAACTTTGTTTATTTACCCTCACAAGTGACGCTGAAAAAGCTTAACACTTGCGAGAGCGGGGGGATTTACAAAGTTGCAAACTTTGTTTATTTACCCTCACAAGTGACGCTGAAAAAGCTTAACACTTGCGAGAGCGGGGAGTATTTTAATTAAACAATGTTGTAGTTTGCTTATAACATACTACAACTTGTATCAACTTGATACTCGAACATTTTCTGCTGCACCAAACTTATACTTCAATTGATTGCTGCAAACGTTTGTTATCCAGTATTTTGTTACCATATTTATTGCCTAAACTTGGCATTCTCCGCTTTTTGCCCCTCGGGTAAGGCTTTTATGCCGTTTTTTTTTACTGTTACGGAGTTTGGAAACTCCTTTTATTTACCCTCACAAGTGACGCTGAAAAAGCTTAACACTTGCGAGAGCAGGGCCAGAGCGTTAATTATTACAAAATATTAGACCAAATTCTTTTGGAGCAACTGTTTTTTTAATTATAATAATTTTTAAAGACATTGAATCCTTAATTATAGAATCCCCTACTGAAATAAATTCTCTAAACGATTTGTTTTCTTCGCAACTAACTAAGCCATAAGAAACTGTTTCATTATTATTTTTAATTAAAAGTATATGAAAAGTATTTCCATTATCACCATCTTCTTGAAAACTTTTGACAGTACCCTTTATTATTTTAGGTTTAAATTCTTGCTCTATCCACTCTTTATTTTGTGAGTCTAAAGCTAAATAATACCTTATAGCCAAATAACACCAATATCCAGCAAAGCATAATAATACTAACATCAACACTCTAAGAAAAATTTTAATGAATTTACTACTTGTCATTTTACTACTCTTTAGGTGCTGGGGCTTTTATCATTTTGTCTACATTTTTTAAAAAATTGGAATACCCTTTCTGTTTATAGACTTCTGTGTGCGCATCAATACCCCCGCTAATTGGTATTTCACTATCTTTTATAACATAATTTCTTGTACTTGGATTTGTATAGGTTTCATTTCCTCCTGCAAGTATGTCAACAACATTGTCGTTTTCGTGTACAATTTGTATGTGTTGAAAGATGCCATTATTACCGTTTGGATTCTCAATATCTCCTCTTGGGCTATCTGCACTACCTCTATTATAAGCTGGAGTAGAAAGTGTAATTAAATTAGCTTTAATACCCTTTTTACCCAACATATTGATAGCTTGTGTCGATACATTTCCTCCGTGACTATACCCAATTAAAGTAAGACTCTCTTCTTTGGTTATTTGATGGTTAGCTATCATTTCTGACCTAGTTTTAACAATATAATCTACAAGTCTTCTAGCAGCTGCTTTTCTATCTTGCTGTGTATTTAAAATACGTCCTTTGTTAGCTTCTTTCCACCTAAAATTTTGATCAAAAGCACTTAAAGGATGGCCTGAAATTCTTGACAATTGTACTAAGGTTGCATTACTCAGTTTAATACCACTCTCTGCTTGCTGAGTTCCGTGTATTACAAATGCTTCCAAACCATCCAAGTCTATAGCTTGTATTGGTGTATTGGAAGCAAACTGATAAGGCGTTAGCATTGGGTATTTATCAGCAATCGGGTCAACACTCAAAAACCTGCTCAACATGGTATCGTATATTCTAAAACCATAATCCTGCTGGTTCCCCGCTCCCTTAACCTCGTTGTCATTCTCTTTACCATTAAACCCGAAACGGTAAGATTTTGTGGCGGTTTGTGTATAACTTCTCCCTGGTTGCGGCATCCCGCCTGGGTAATAATCTTGGGCGGTAACAACATCGGGTAAATATTGGCCGTTACTAGTAAGTGTACGTTTATCGCTTATGGTAGCCATTACGTTGCCTAAATGGTTGGTAAGTTCGTTTTGTTTTAAAACGGCTTTTTTCCAAGCTGTTGTGCTCCAAGATGTACCCGAAGCTTGATACATACCTATATCGGGTTTCCAAATACCTAAACGGCTGCTACCGTATAAATGTTGTTCTCTCCACGTTATGTAACCATTTGGTTCTTCGTAAGTGGCTAATATATTTCCCTGGGCATCGCGTACGTAGTAGGTACTAAAGCCATTAATAGTTTTAATTTGGCGGTTACCGGCTGGGTCGTAACTGTATGTTAAACTTTTTGTGGCATCTTGCATGGCTATTCTTTTTATTTTGCCGTAAACCGTCCAATAAATATCTTTTATGTTTGCTTGGAGGTCTCGGGTTAAATTACCTATGGCATCGTACTTATAATTATTTTTTGCAGTATCTAGCAAGTTTCCTGAGGCATCGTAAAATTGTGCACCTATTGGGGCTTGGTTATCTATATCATCGGGATAAGTGGTATTTGCTACTTCGTCTTTTACAAAGTTCAATTTGTTGCTAGTTTTTTTACCGTTTGCTGTTTGGTAGTGGCAATATCCCATATTTAACATAACTCGAAAATAAGAAATTTATCTGCTTAATTAGTAGCACAAAATATTTTATTTGATTGTCCATTTGCAGCCGACAGTACGTTAAAGACTGCTATCAGTATAAATAATTAAAAAAAACCTTCGAAACATTATAGCTTCGAAGGTTTTTCAAAAGAAAATTATTTCATCAATTTTATTATGATTTAGAATAATAATCAAATTTTAATTAATCAGAAATTGTTACTTCAATTATTTCCTCAACCAAATTTCTTTAGTTATGCCACCAATGGTTAAAGTAGCTTTTGCATCTAAATCACCATTGCCATAATTTAAAATTCTAAGCAATCTGTCGCCAGGTTTAATTTCTATAACACCAGCAACCAAATATGGCCAGTTATTTTTCTTAATTAAAGGACTTGTAATATTGGTGGTAAAAGTAATGCCTTTTGAGTTTGTTCCAGTAGATGAGCCGGTTATAGAGAACTCATCATCAAATATATTTAGTGGGGTTCCTTCGCCATTAGTCCACTCAATCATTCTGTTGGCTTCATAAGTAAAAGTTCCTCTTTTGTCGTTTATTTTACTTTTTGATACTACAACACTAAAAGTATAGTTGCCAGCAGCATTTTTACCTAAATTGGTAATGGTTTTTGTGCCTTCAATCTTGGTATCGTTTACGTAATAATCATTAAATGTTATGGTAACAGTTGCATCTTCAGCTTTAAACCTATCGGTATAAACGGCAATAATTTTTCCTTTTCTAGTAATATCGTTTTTGGTAGTTCCTACACCAAAATCAAATGTTACGGTTTTAGGCCAACCACCGTTTGAAGAAACTATAGTAATAACTGGGGAGTCATTAACTTCTAATGTTGAAAGTGTTTTAGAACTATTTTTTGCATTTCCACTAAAACTAGCATCATTTATGGCAGAATAACTGCTTATACTTGTAAACACATCGCTAAATGTTTCATCGCCTTGTGCGTTTTCGTCAACGGCGGCTGTATCAGTTACATCATCAGTATTTTGCTTGTCTTTTTTGCAAGCACCAAAAGTTAAGGTGATTATGCCTAGCATAATTAAACCGTGGTAAAAAGTTTTTTTCATATATTTTTTAGTTTATTTTGTTTGTAGGATGCTTGTTTTATAAAATGGTTTAACCAAATGTATAATATTTTTCTAAATTGGTTATTATAGTTTGATATGATGTATTTTTGAAGACATTTATTACAACAAACCATAATTATGAAATTTGCCACCAAAGCCATACACGCTGGTCAACACCCCGACCCAACCACCGGAGCCGTAATGACGCCTATTTACCAAACATCAACTTATTGGCAAAAATCTCCAGGCGATAATAAAGGTTACGAATATAGTAGAGGCACAAACCCTACACGTAAAGCTTTAGAAGATTGTTTGGCAGCCTTAGAAAACGGGCAATTTGGTTTGGCATTTAGTAGCGGAATGGGTGCTACAGATGCCGTTATGAAGCTTTTGCAACCCGGCGACGAAGTAATTACAGGTAACGATTTATATGGCGGCTCATACCGAATTTTTACTAAAATATTTGCCAAATATGGTATTAAATTTCACTTTTTAGATTTAAGCAATCCCGAAAATATTTTACCCTATATAAACGCAAATACCAAACAAGTTTGGATAGAAACGCCTACCAACCCAACTATGCAAATTGTTGATATTAAAGGTATTGCACAAATTACAAAAGCACATAATTTGTTATTAACGGTTGATAATACTTTTGCATCGCCATACTTACAAAACCCATTAGATTTAGGTGCGGATTTGGTAATGCACTCGGTTACAAAATACATTGCTGGCCATAGCGATGTAGTTATGGGCGCATTAATAACCAATAACGAGGAGCTCTACAAAAAACTTTGGTTTATATACAATGCTTGTGGTGCAACCCCAGGTCCGCAAGATTGTTTCTTGGTTTTACGAGGAATTAAAACACTGCATTTACGTATGCAAGCCCATTGTATAAACGGCGAAAAAATTGCCTATTTCCTTAAAAATCACCCAAAAATTGATAAAATTTACTGGCCCGGTTTTACCGATCATCCTAACCACAAAATTGCCCAACAGCAAATGCGGGGTTTTGGTGGGATGATTTCAATTACCCTAAAAAACGCCGATTTGCAAGAAACTTTCCGCATATCATCGGCCTTTAAAGTGTTTACCTTAGCCGAAAGTTTGGGGGGTGTAGAATCGTTAATTAACCACCCAGCAACCATGACGCATGGCTCGATACCAAAAGCCGAAAGAGAAAAAGTGGGTGTAACAGATAATTTATTGCGCTTAAGCGTGGGTGTTGAAGATATTGATGATTTATTGGACGATTTTAAACAAGCCTTGGCTTAGTTTTATGAAATGGTAGAAAACCTTAAAGATTTTTTGAATGCTAAAGTTGCCCAGTACAATCAACCCAATTTTATAGCCCTCGACCCAGTTTGCATTCCGCACCTGTTTACCAAAAAGCAGGATATAGAAATTATGGGATTTTTGGCTGCAATATTAGCTTGGGGTCAGCGAGTTACCATTATTAATAAAAGTAAAACTTTAATTAAAATGATGGATGGCGCACCTCATGATTTTATTTTAAACCACCAAGAAACCGATTTAAAGCCATTTGTAAACTTTAAACACCGCACATTTAACGCTACCGATACGCTTTATTTTATCCATTTTTTAAAACATCACTATACAAATTTTAACAGTTTAGAAGATGCTTTTTTGCCTTACGGCGATACTAGTATAACGCGGGCTTTCGGGCTTCGGGCTACGGGCGATGTAGGTAATATTACCAAAATTATACCTAAGCCAAACATTGAAAGTCATCTAAACATTTTTAGAGCGTACTTTTTTTCTTTGGAAGATTATCCCGAAAGAACAAAAAAACACATCTCCTCTCCTATGCAAAAATCTACCTGCAAACGCTTAAATATGTTTTTAAGATGGATGGTGCGCAACGATAATTGCGGTGTTGATTTTGGGATTTGGAAACGCATTTTACCATCACAACTGATATGCCCATGCGATGTACATGTTGACAGAGTAGCCCGAAACTTAGGTTTAATTACCCGAAAACAAACCGATTGGCAAACCGCCCTAGAACTTACCCAAGCCTTAAAAATCTTTGATGCCAACGACCCTGTTAAATACGATTTTGCACTTTTTGGATTGGGTGTTGAAGGGGTTTTGTAAATTATAGTGCATAAATTAATTTTAGAACTACAGCTCTAATAGGATTTTAATAAATTTTAGATGATTAAAAGGCACTTAAATTCAGCCCAAAAAAACCCACATTTTTTTACCATCTTTGCAAAAAATTAAAAAAAGGTTGCCTGTTAAATTAAATATGGTTTGCCTTACAAACTTTATATGATTTCATTCAACGATTTGGGTTTGATAGACCCAATAAAAAAAGCATTAGCAGCCGAAGGTTACACCACTCCCACTCCAATTCAACAAAAAGCTATACCACTTTTATTACAAAAAAAAGATTTATTGGGTTGCGCCCAAACTGGTACAGGTAAAACAGCTGCATTTGCTATTCCTATTTTACAGTTATTACACAACCAACAAAGCCCAATAGTAGGTGTACGTAAGGTTAAAGCCTTAATTGTTACGCCAACTCGCGAATTGGCTATCCAAATTGGCGAAAGTTTTGCAGCATACGGTAAGTTTTTGCATTTACGCCATACCGTAATTTTTGGTGGTGTGGGGCAAAAAGCACAAACCGATGCCTTGCAAAAAGGTGTTGATATTATTATTGCTACTCCGGGGCGCTTATTGGATTTAATGAATCAGCGATTTATATCTTTAAAAGACGTAAGCTTTTTTGTTTTAGACGAAGCCGACCGTATGTTAGATATGGGTTTTGTACACGATGTTAAAAAACTTATTGCGGTTTTACCTACTCGCAGGCAATCGTTGTTTTTTTCGGCTACTATGCCACCAAGTATTGTACAATTGGCCGATACAATTTTACGTGACCCCGAAAAGGTAGAAGTTACTCCCGTATCATCAACTGCCGATACCATAAACCAAGCCGTGTACTTTGTAGATAAAAACAGCAAAAACGAATTGCTTTTACACGTACTTAACGATAAAAATATAGAAACCGCTTTGGTTTTTACCCGTACTAAACATGGTGCCGATAAAATTGTAAAACTTTTGGTTGGCCATAAAATTAAAGCCGAGGCTATTCACGGTAACAAATCGCAAAATGCAAGGCAAAGGGCTTTAGAAAACTTTAAAGCCAAAAGTATTAGGGTTTTGGTTGCCACCGATATTGCTGCCCGTGGTATTGATATTGATGAGCTTGCTCACGTAATAAACTTTGAAATTCCCAACATATCAGAAACTTATGTTCACCGAATTGGCCGTACTGGCAGAGCTGGTGCAAACGGCACAGCATTTTCTTTTTGCGATGCCGATGAAAAAGAGTTTTTAAAAGATATTCATAAACTGATTGGAAAAACCATTCCAGTTATTGATGAGCACCCTTTCCCTTTATTGGGTTTTGCTACACCAGCGGTTAAAAAAGGTGGAAATTCAGGTTCGTCGCAAGGGCACCGCAGACCAAAGCCTGCAAACGCTGGAGGGAGTAATCGCAAATTTAGTGGCAACCGTAAAAGAACGGAATAAGTTAAAGTATTTATCGTTAGTTTGTTTTGGGAGCGTGTTATTCAAAGCTAATCGGGGTATCTTATTACACCGTTTTCTTAGACTCTTCACTACGTTCAGAGTGATAATTTTTATTCAGAGCAAAGCGTGGAATCTATTTCAATCGTGTTTTGAAACTCTTCACTACGTTCGGAGTGACATGTGTTATTCGGATTGCATTGGTCATTCAGAGCGAAGCGTGGAATCTCTCACTACACTTTTTTTGAGACTCTTCTCTGTGTTCAGCATTGCAATATTTTGGCTCACAGATTACTCGAATTTTCACAGATTTTACCTGTTATTTAATGCGAATCGTGGAATATTACCACTTCGCTTTATTTAGTAATATCAAATTTATAGATTGATTCCTTCGCTTAAAGCGAAGGAATCAATTAACGATAGTAACTTAAATATTTGTTATCTCTAAGTTTTTTAACCCCGTTTAGTTTGCCCGCCAAACGCACAAAACTTTCATTTTAGCCCCGATTGTAGTGGAAAGCCCGAAGCGTGGTGGGCAATAATGCAGGGGCGGACTTGTAACAAAAAGCGGGTACAAATTGAGTTTAAAGAGCTTGAAAATTGGTTGCTTCAAATAAAAAATAATTTACTTTTTCCTATCCTCGGCATCAGCAATGTTTTGGTCAACCGCTTTAATAAGTTGTAATGCAGCGGCTTTTAGTTTGTCGTTGGAGTTATAACTACCATCAATTTCTATAATCTTTTTCTTGTTTTTATAATCGTATTCTAGATAATAACGTGGCGAAGTTAGCGAATCGGGGCCTAACATTTTTGCTGGCCAGTTCCAAAAACCAAGTTCTACGGCTTTATGGTGTAGGTAAAGCAAATCGTCTTTAGTAAGTTTTACGTTGGTTTTTAAGGTGCTATCGTTTTGGTTTTTGTATTGGTAAACACGGGTTTGCGAGTTGTAAATTTTCTCGTAATTGTTACCTTCGCCAGCTTTTATAACTATTCCGTTAAATTCTACAAATTTATAAGGTGCATTTTTTACCATCATGGTATAGTAATAAACGCAGTATAACAAAAATGGGAGAGCTATGCTAAAGCCTAAAAAAATCTTTTTAAATTGGTTACTCATTTTTTAATTTTCGTATTTTGAATTATCGTGTTCTAAAGCACCTTCCCATTTACTAATTACGGCGGTGGCAACGCTGTTACCTATTACATTTGTTGCGCTGCGGCCCATATCTAAAAGCGGATCGATACCTATTAATAAAGCTAAACCAGCTTCGGGAATGCCAAAGGTAGCAATTGTACCCGCAATTACCACTAAGGATGCTCGCGGAACGCCAGCAATACCTTTACTGGTTAACATTAAAACCAACAACATGGTTACTTGTTGGTTAAATGATAAGTTTATACCGTACGATTGTGCAATAAAGATAGATGCAAACGTCATGTACATCATAGATCCATCTAAATTAAACGAATAACCCAAGGGTAAAACAAAGCTTACAATTTTGTCTTTACAGCCAAAACGCTCTAGCTGCAACATGGTTTTAGGGTAAGCGGCTTCGCTACTTGCGGTACTAAAAGCCAATAATATGGGTTCTTTTAAGCTATTTATTAATTTAAATATTTTGCTTTTTAAAATAAGGTAGCCAATAAAAATAAGCACCAGCCAAAGTACCAATAACCCAAAATAAAATTCACCAATAAACAGAGTATAAACACCTAAAATACTCAGTCCTTGTTTAGCAATTATTGATGCCATTGCACCAAAAACCGCAAAGGGTGCAAATTTCATTACATAACCTGTTATTTTTAAAATAACGTGTGCAATGGCATCCATTGCTTTAATTACAATCTGACCTTTTTCGCCAATTGCGGCGGTTGCTACACCAAAAAATAAGGAGAAAACTACAATTTGCAGTATTTCGTTGGTGGCCATAGATTCTACAAAACTTTTTGGAAAAACGTGGGCAATAAAATCTTTAAACGATACGGCGGTTTTTTGTATGTCGGTACTTAAATTGCTATCGGGCAGCGGTAAATGCATGGCTTTACCAGGCTCGAAAAGGTTAACCAAAATTAAGCCTAAAACCAACGATAGTAAACTAGCACTTAAAAACCAAAGCATAGTTTTACCACCAATACGGCCAACGGCTTGTATATCGCCTACTTTTGCTACGCCAACTACTAATGTTGTAAATACCAAGGGGGCAACTATCATTTTTATAAGGCGTAAAAAAATATCGCTTAAAAGTGTTAGTGGCTCTAAATATTTTTCTCGAATAGCTTCGTTTTCTTTTCGGATTTTTACTTGTGCCGTATGTTGGGTTTTTAAAGTTTGGTATTGCACCAATGAGGTATCGCTCATTTTTTTGAGTTTTACTTCAATGCTTTTAGCGGAGTTATCGGCAGCCAAAATTTTATAGTTGTATTGGTTTATCCAATTTACATTGAGAAAGTAGCCTGCAACAATGCCCAAAATTAATGCGATAAAAATGTATAAGGTAAGCTTACTTTTTGCCATTTTGATTTTTAAAGATTAATATATTTAATACGATTATTGCAATAATAAGTTTTAAAATTTAGATTTTTTTAATTAAAATTTGGAAAATTGGGTAAATCAGATAATTTTTAATTAAACAAATAATTGATTTAAATTTTCATTGATTATTATACCGTATTATACAAAACAACAACGGTTTAAGGTTAAAGCTTATTGGTTTTATAAACTATGTAAAAAAAATTCAAAAAAAATTCTACTTTTGTAACCCGTATAACAACAACAAAAAACCTTGCATAAAGCAACCACAAAAGGGTTTTAAATTACAATTTTTATTATGACTAAGTATATTTTTGTTACGGGAGGCGTTACCTCGTCTTTAGGAAAAGGTATTATTTCGGCTTCGTTAGCTAAACTATTACAAGCAAGAGGGTATCGTGTAACTATCCAAAAATTCGACCCTTATATAAACATCGATCCTGGAACTTTAAACCCTTACGAACATGGCGAATGCTATGTAACCGAAGATGGTGCCGAAACCGACTTAGACTTAGGCCATTACGAACGTTTTTTAAATGTACCCACATCGCAAGCCAATAATGTAACCACAGGGCGCATTTACCAAACTGTAATTAATAAAGAACGCCAAGGTGCATACTTAGGTAAAACTGTACAGGTTATACCCCACATTACCGATGAGATTAAAAACAACATACGCTACCTTGGCGATAGTGGCGATTACGATATTGTAATTACCGAGCTGGGTGGAACTGTAGGCGATATAGAATCGTTACCCTACATTGAAGCGGTTAGGCAATTTAAATGGGAAGTGGGTTCTAATAACGCCATAGTTATACACTTAACGTTAATTCCTTTTTTAGCCGCTGCCGGCGAGTTAAAAACAAAACCCACCCAACACTCGGTAAAAATGCTGTTGGAGTATGGCATACAGCCAGATATTTTGGTTTGTCGCACCGAGCACCATATTGGCCCTGATATTAGAAAAAAAATAGCTTTATTTTGCAACGTTAATATTAACGCCGTTGTTGAATCTATTGATGCATCAACCATTTACGATGTGCCTTTGCTGATGTTGAAAGAGCAACTAGACCGTACCGTTTTAGCTAAGCTTAAACTATCGCTAAAAAACGAACCCGATTTAGAGCAATGGAAAGACTTTTTAGGAAGGCTAAAAAACCCAATATCAGAAATTAAAATTGGCTTGGTAGGCAAATATGTTGAACTTCCAGATGCTTACAAATCTATTACCGAAGCCTTTATACATGCTGGTGCATTTAACGAGTGTAAAGTAAAAGTGCAGTGCATACACTCCGAAGGTATTACCGAAGAAAACGTTGCCGCAAAATTGGGTAAGTTAGATGGTGTTTTGGTTGCCCCAGGTTTTGGTAACCGAGGTATTGAAGGTAAAATTATTGCCATACAATATGTACGCGAGCATAACATTCCGTTTTTTGGAATTTGTTTAGGGATGCAATGTGCCGTTATTGAGTTTGGCCGAAATGTGTTAGGTATGGCGGATGCCCATAGTACCGAAATGGACGAAAACACAGATTTTGCTGTAATATCAATGATGGAAGAGCAAAAGAAAATTACTTTAAAAGGTGGCACAATGCGTTTAGGTGCTTACCCTTGCGAACTTAAAAAAGGGACAAAAGCATACAATTTATACGGAAAATCACGCATTACCGAACGCCACCGCCACCGTTACGAGTTTAATAACGATTTTTTAAAACAATACGAAGATGCTGGTATGATAGCATCGGGCATAAACCCAGAAAGCAATTTGGTAGAAATTATTGAGTTAAAAAACCACCCTTATTTTGTTGCTGCACAGTTTCACCCCGAGTTAAAATCTACTGTGGCTACCCCTCACCCACTATTTATCAAATTTATATCGGCATCGTTAGAAAACGCCAAAAAGAAAACTAGTTTATAAAAGCATTATACAATTAAAATGGATAGAAATACGTTTACAGGCCTGTTCCTGATATTAATTATTTTAGTAGGATCTACCTTTTTACTAAAACCATCGCCCGAAGAGATTAAGCAAAAAGCAGCACAAGATTCTATTGCGGTATTAAAAAGTAAAGGCATTGTACCATCAACAACTACAACAAAAGAAAACATTGTACAACAAATTATTAAAGATTCGGTTGTAAATATTACAAAAATCGAAACTTTTACCGTTTTAGAAAACAACAAATTAAAAGTTACTTTAAGCAACTTGGGTGGTAAAATTGCCAGCGTTGAGGTTAAAAACCAAACATCGTACTTAGGTAAACCATTGGTACTTTTCAATAAATTAGATACCAAGTTTGGGTTAAGTTTTTTGGCCGATGGTAAAAATATAAATACCGAAAATTTGGTGTTTAATAAAATTGATAACGCTAAAGATAAAGCGACGTTACGTAGCCAAAACGCCGATGGTACTTTTATTGATTACGTTTATACCCTACCAGCCGATAGTTTTAAATTAGGTTTTGATGTTAAATTAAATGGTTTTGATGCCAAAATACAACCAAACACTAATTTGATTTTAAATTGGGAAACTCGTTTATTACAGCAAGAAAAAAATATTACTAATGAACGCCAATATTCAGGCATTTTTTACAAAATGCTTGATGGCGATGTAAATAAACTTAGCGAAACAAGCGACGAAGTAAAAGCAATAGAAGAAGGTAAAATAAACTGGGTAACGTACAAACAACATTACTTTTCGGCCACGCTTGTATCAAACCAAGGGTTTAACAAAGCTAATTTAGAAATTAAAAGTCTAGCTTTAGAAGACACTTCGGCAGTAAAAATTTATAAAGCTAGTTTAAACATACCTTTTAAAGCGCAAAGCAATTACGCAATGCAATTTGTGTTTGCACCCAATAAATTTGATGTACTTAACGACCAAAATATAGGTTTAGAGAACATTATTGATATGGGCTGGCCACCATTAAAATGGGTAAACAAATATGGTGTTATGCAATTGTTTAAATTGCTAAATACTACAGGTTTAAGTATTGGTATTATTATTTTAATATTAACGGTGTTGTTAAAATTGGTCATATTTCCGTTTACCTATAAGTCTTATGTAAGTATGGCAAAAATGCGGGTTTTAAAACCTGAAATGGACGAAATTAAAAAACGTGTTGGTGAAGATAACCAAGCTTTAGTACAGCAAGAATATTTAAAATTGTATAAAAAAGTGGGTGTTAACCCTTTGGGGGGATGTTTGCCTTTGCTTTTTCAGATGCCTTTTATCATCGCTTTCTTTTACTTTTTCCCAGGTTTGTTTGAGCTACGCCACGAAAGTTTTTTATGGATGAAAGATTTATCGACCTACGATGCCGTAATTACTTTCCCAACTATTCCACTTTTAGGCTGGAACCATATTAGCTTAATGTGTTTGTTGATGACAATTTCGACCTTAATTTACACTTACTTTAATAACCAAGTATCGGGTGCAACTGGCCAAATGAAGTATATAGGTTACATTACACCACTAATTTTCTTTGGTGTTTTAAATAGCTATGCAGCTGGTTTAAACTTATATTACTTTTTTGCCAACGTAATTACATTTACACAGCAATATTTTATTCGCCAGTTTGTAAACGACGATAAAATACATGCCCAATTACAAGAAAACAAAAAGAAACCCGAAGATTCCAACAAAAAGAAAAGTGGTTTTCAAAAGAAATTAGAAGATATGATGCGCCAGCAAGAACAAATTAAACAGCAGAAAAAGAAATAGGTGTACTTATTTTATAGTATTTAAAAATGCAGCTTAGGGCTGCATTTTTTGGTTAAAATAAATTTTGTTAAAATTAGATATCTTCTGTAACTCAGAACGACTGAATAGTCTTAAAAACGGGTGTAGTGAGACTCCACGCTTCGCTCTGAATGACAGGTGCTTCGATCTGAATGACCAGTGCAACACTCAGAGTAACAAATTAGACGCTTCGTTTGACTTAAAGTGAGAAGTTCTGTCACTCTGAACGATTGAATAGTCTTAAAAACGGGTGTAGTGAGATTCCACGCTTCGCTCTGAATGACCGGCTCAGCTCTTAGAAAGACAAAGGTACACACTCACTCCCCCAATTCCAAAATCCTATCAAACTCTTCGGGTTTTAAACCCATAACGCTTAAACGGCCTTGTTTCACCAGCGATATATTTGCCAATCTTTCATCAGCTTTTATTGTTGCCAACGATACTGGATTTTTTAATGCCTGCACAGGTATAAGATTTACCACAACCCAATTTTTATCCTCAGTGGTAGGGTCTTGGTAAAATTCTTTGGTAACCTTTGCAATCCCAACTACATTTTTACCTTCGTTACTGTGGTAAAAAAGCACCAAATCGCCCTTTTTCATTTCTTTAAGATTGTTGCGGGCTTGGTAATTGCGAACACCATCCCAAAAGGTCTCTTTGTCGGCTGTAAATTTATCCCAACTGTATTTAAAAGGTTCGCTTTTTACTAACCAATAATTCATATTTTTATATTTAGTGTATTAATTTCCAAACCATTTCTTTCATTAATTCGCCTTGGGTGGTGCCGCTGGCAATATCAACCCCTTTAATTTTCAAATCGTACTCTCGCAGTAGCGAAATTGCCATAAAAGTTTTCCCTAAATTGTACGTTTTTGCAGCCGCTTCATAATCTTTAACAAAAAATGGATGCACACCTAAAGCTTTAGCCAATTGAGATTTATCTGCTGTATAATGCAATTTTAAAATTTTGGTAAACCAGCTAAATAAATTACCCAAAATTAAAACCATAGGGTGTGCTTTTTGGTTGGCATCAAAATAATTTATAATTTGGTTTGCCTTTAAAACATCTCTTTTTTGTAGAGCGGTTTGCAACTCAAAAACATTATAATCTTTACTAATTCCAATATTGTCTTGCACTTGCTTGCTGCCTATTTCTTGCCCTTTGGCAATATTTAGCATTAATTTTTCAAGTTCGTTAGTTATTTTTGTTAAATCGTTACCTAAATAATCGGCCAGTAACATGCTGGCTTTAGGGTTAATGTGGTAATTTTTTGATTTTACGTAATCATCTATCCACGCTGGTATTTTATTATCGTATAATGGTACCGATTCGAACACCACACCTGCTTTTTCTATTACTTTATAAACCTTTTTGCGTTTATCAAATTTGCCGTGTTTATGGCACAACACTAAAATGGTACTTTTTAAGGGGTTTTCGCAGTAGGCTTGAAACAAGTCGGCGGCTTTGTCTATTTTTAAATCTTGCGCCTCGCGTACTATAACTACCTGGTAATTGCTCATCATTGGGTAGCGTTTTGCTGTATTTACTATGCTTACAACATCTAAATCTTTACCATACAAAATAGTTTGGTTAAAACCCTTTTCGGATTCGGATAGCGCATTTTTTTCTATGTAGTTGCTTATTAAATCTATATAATAATCTTCTTCTCCGTGTAAAAGATAAAGGGGTTTAAAGTTTTTGTTTTTTATATCTTTTAATATTTGGGTACAGTCCATACTCTGCAAATTTAAATTTATTGTGCAATAATATTAGCGTTGTGTACAAATTGTATTTTAAATTAGCAAAATGTTTGCACCTATACCCTTAAACTTACCGCCCTACCCTTTTAAACTTACTAAAATTGGGGATGAGTTATTTGTTTTAGATGCTTTAAGAAAAAAAAAACTATTACTTACGCCCGAGGAATGGGTGCGCCAGCATTTTGTTCAATTCTTAATTTTAGATAAAAAATATCCTAAATCTTTAATAAAATTGGAAGGTGGCCTAAAAATAAATACTTTAAAAAACCGAACCGATATTTTAGTTTTTGATAAACAAGGCTTACCTTTTATTTTGGTTGAATGTAAAGCAACAAGCATCAAAATAAACCAAAAAGTATTTGACCAAGCTGCTCGTTACAATACCTTTTATAATGTACAATATTTAGTGGTAACCAATGGTTTAGTACATTATTATTGCGAAATGGATTACCAAAAAAAATCCTATACTTTTTTAAATGAATTGCCAATATGTAGTTTTTAAATGAGATGATTTTAAACTATTCACAAATGAAAGACTTACTGAAATACAAAACAAATTAAACAACAGACCAAGAAAAAGATTTGGTTTTTTAACTCCAAATGATATTTTTTCGCTAAAAGTGGACTTATTGCATTTATAACTTAATTACGCCATCCTTTTAAAACATATTTTTTTGATAAAATATCAAAATCGTTATTTTTAACATATTAAAAAAAAATTATTGCCTAAAACCTAACTATTTATTTGGTTTGCAAATTATTCATTTTGCGGCGGATGTTTTTAGTGTGCATGAAAAAATTACAAAAAATATCCAAATATACTGCTTCGTATAAATTAGTTTCAAAATTTAAAACCAATAGTTTTAAAATTTTAAAAATTCTTAAAAAAAATTTCTAAAATCATGTTCTTAAAACGTTGTAAATTATATCTTTGAAAATTAAGAACTAGTATGAGTAATTTAAAAAAACGTATTGCAATTTTCGCTTCTGGTTCGGGTTCAAACGCCCAAAAAATAATGGAATATTTTAAAAATAGCGATACTATTGAAGTTGGTTTAATATTAACAAATAACCCAGATGCTTTTGTTTTACAAAGAGCAGATAATTTTGAAATTCCATCCCATATTTTTGATAAACAAGAGTTCACTAAAACTGATAACATAATAAATTTATTGGAAAACCATAGTATAGATTTAATTGTGTTGGCAGGTTTTTTATGGTTGATACCTCAAAACTTGTTAAATGCTTATCCTAATAAAATAATAAATATTCACCCATCATTATTGCCAAAGTACGGAGGTAAAGGCATGTATGGCGATAAAGTTCATTTAGAAATAATGAAAAATAATGAAACCGAATCGGGGGTTACCATACATTTTGTGAACCAACATTTTGATGAGGGAGAGATTATTTATCAATCTCACTTTAAGATAACAAAAAATGATAATTTGGAGATGATTAAGTTTAAAGGACAACAATTAGAGCACACACATTACCCTAAAGTAATTGAAGGCTTATTAAAAAAAATGAAATCAATTTAAAAATCTATTATTTTAAAATGAAAAAAAAAGTAAACGTAGGTATTGTGCAAACAACTTGTACAGCAAATAAACGAGACAATTTACAAAAAGCGATACTAAAAATACATGAAGCTGCTAAAAATGGTGCGCAAATAATTTGCCTTCAAGAACTTTTTACTTCATTATATTTTTGCGATGTGCAAGATTACGATAATTTTTTGTTGGCCGAAGCTATTCCAGGTGAATCAACTGATGCTTTGCAAACTTTAGCCGCACAATTAGGTGTGGTTATTATAGCATCGTTATTTGAAAAAAGAGCCGAAGGTGTTTACCACAACACCACCGCAGTTTTAGATGCCGATGGCACATATTTAGGTAAATACCGCAAAATGCACATACCAGACGATCCTGGTTTTTACGAAAAATTTTATTTTACCCCAGGCGATTTAGGTTACAAAGTTTTTAAAACCAAATTTGCTAACATTGGTGTGCTTATTTGTTGGGACCAATGGTACCCAGAAGCAGCTCGAATTACGGCTTTAATGGGTGCCGAAATATTGTTTTATCCAACTGCAATTGGTTGGGCAACCACACAAGATGAAGCTACCAATACCGAGCAATATAACGCTTGGCAAACTATACAACGCTCTCACGCTATTGCAAACGGTTTACACGTGGTTAGCGTAAACCGTGTTGGTGAGGAAGCTGGTGTTAAATTTTGGGGTGGCTCTTTCGTATCAAATCCTTTTGGTACGGTTTTGTACCAAGCATCGCACCAAAACGAAGAAGTTATTGTACAAGAAATTGATTTAAGTAAAACCGATAACTATCGCGTACATTGGCCTTTTTTAAGAGACAGACGAATTGATAGCTACCAGCCAATTGTTAACAGATTGATAGATTAAAAGTTATAATTTAATTACATCTTTACAACTCTTCCATTTCTGTTTTTATTACTCTTAGGGCTAAATCATAAGGGCTTTCTTCTAAACCACTTAAACGGTTAAAAACCAATTTGCTTAAATCAACAGCAGTAGCTTGTTGGTCTAGTTGTTGCGCAGCTGCGTTTATAATACCAATTGTATCGTCTTTTACACGCTTTATTAAAACCCAAGTATCGGTGTTTACATATAATTGTTGGGTTATGTTATGCTGGTATTCGGCTCTAATTTCCGCCAAAATTAATCCTTGCATTTCTTTAACCAACATACCTGGCTGGTACAATCTTACAAAAATATTTAAGGGGTTAATACGCTCTATAAAAAGTGTTAAACGCTCAAAAGCTTGTAATTTTAAAGCGATAATATCTTTTGAAAGAGGGGTATTAATACTTGATGTATTGTTGGTTGTGCTATTTTGAAACCTACTTTTAAAAAGAAAGTATGCACCAATAACAACTAAACAACCCGAAACCGTGTATTTTAAAATATCTAATAATATGTTTATTCCCATTTTTTTTGTTTGATTTTAGTAAAAAGATAATTTGAATTCACAAACATCTGTATTAAGATTTATATTTGAGCATTAAATTTTATTTTATGAACGTAGAAACTAAAACTATTGCTCCAGTAACTTTAACCGAAGGTGCAAAAAAAGAAATTGTAAAATTAATGTCTCAGCAAGAATTAAACGATAGTTTTGGTTTGCGTTTAGGTGTTGAAGGTGGAGGTTGTTCGGGCATGAATTACATTTTAGGTTTCGACCAAATTAAAGAAGGAGATACCGAGTATGAAATTGACAATATTAAGGTGTTTATGAATAAAGCCCATGGGTTATATTTAGTAGGTATGGAAGTTGATTTCCAAAACGGATTAAATGCCCGAGGTTTTGTATTTAAAAACCCAAATGCAGCAAGTACTTGCGGTTGCGGTACTAGCTTTTCGGTTTAATTTTTTTACCTATTTGATTGTGATTTTATAATGCAGCGTTTACATAAAGTTTGTTTGTGTTTATTTATATCTTTAAACTAAACTATGGAACAAAACTTACTAGAAGATTTAGTAATTAATAATAACGAGGAAGGAATAAGAACTTTGTTATTGCAAAACCCCAATTTGGTTTACCAAAAAACAAGTTACGGGGTTTCATTAATTATGCTTTCTTGCTATTATAAAAAGCCAACTGTTACCAATATTTTAATTGAATTTGCTGATTTAGATATTTTTGAAGCCGCTGCAACAGGTAAATTTGATGTGCTTGCCCACCATATTTTTAAAAAGCCCGAACGCATAAACGATTACTCGGAAGATGGGTTTACACCGCTAGGTTTAGCGGCTTATTTTGGTAACGATGAAATTGCAAGATACTTGGTATTAAAAGGTGCCGATGTTAACTTAACCAGCAATAACGGATATTTTATTTCGCCTTTGCACTCAGCAATTGCTGGCAATTATACCCAAATTGCTAAAATGCTTATACAAAATGGTGCGCTTATAAATTGTGTACAAAAAACTGGAATAACTCCTTTACACTCGGCAGCAGAAAATGGAAACATAGAAATAATAATTTTATTATTAGAAAAAGGTGCTGATGTTACTATTAGAATGGAAGGTGGTAAACTACCTTGTACCCTTGCCCAAGAGAAAGGGTTTTTAGAAATTGCCGAAATATTAGGTGTTTAATAATCCCAAATTTGCAAACGTTTTTTTTTGATATAACATCTAATATCTAAAACAAAAGCCGCCATAACATAAAAAAATATAGGGAAACCTACTGCTAAAAACGACGAATAAATAAAAAATAATCTGATTTTTGCTATAGAAATTTTAAATTTTTGGCCCAAATAAGTACACACTCCAAAGGAGTAGCGTTCAAAAAAAGTTAAAATATTTTGAAACATAACTAGCTATTTAAAATCTTGTTACCAATACCACAATGTAAACATTTTTTTTGCTCGCAATAATTATTTTTTAAATGAATTAATGCTTGCGAATCATAAGCATTTAAAACATTTATACCTAAGCGTTTAAAGTTATCAACTATATTATTTTTTTCGGGTTTTATGCCCTCTATTAAGTTAAGGGCAAAATTTACATAGGCTTCGTTTGCTATTTGTTTTCCATAACAAAAGGTTATAATCGCAATAGTATTTATAATAATTAAGTCTAAAGATTTTTCGCCCATTTTTTTATTGGATGGTGCTGTGGCTATATCAAAATGGAAATGTGTTTGCCAATATTGGTTTATTTTAGCATTATTAAAAAGGGCTTTTATTGAGTTTATATTAGATGCTTCTAAAACTTTAGAAAACAAGTGCGAAGATGCACAAACAACTGCTGCAAATTGGGCTAGCCTAACTGTAGGGAAATTATTTGGTCGCAGTTTCGAGAATTTCCACAATGTTTTATCTAAAGGTTTAAGCCCATATTTTTGTTGTAAAAAGGCATATTCTTTTTTTAATATTTGAGGATAATCCTCAGTAAAATTACCAGATAAAAAACCTGCTTGGCCAAATATAAGTGCCTCTATTTGGGTAGTATTATTTTTGTGCTTGGCCATAATTTGCTGTGGCAAACTTTGTGCCAACATATTAAAAGGCAGTGCGTTAACTTTAAACCCAAAATTTTGTGCTAAAATAACATAAAAAGTTTCCTCCCAATTGCCCTTTAGTTGTTGGTTAAGTTGTAGGATAACATTGGCTTTTTGTTCTAATCTTTCCACTAAAACTCTTTGTAGCCATTGTTGGGTAATAAAAGGATTTACTAAGGGGAGTTGTTGTTCACAAGGAATCCAATTTAGGTTGGTTTTTAAATATTGGTACTGCGAAATTAGTTTTGGATTTACTAAATTTTTTAAAACTAGGGCAGGAATTAATGTTCCGTTAGTTCTATATACATCGGCATCGTTTTCCCACACCACGTGTAAAATTACACTATCGTACGCTTTATCTAAATGGTGATTATGGCGTTGCCAATCCGACGATTTAATGTGAATTTCTACATTGCCAGCCCAAGTGGTATTATTTATTATAACTTTTGCATTGTTAAAATCGGGGCCAGCGTTCGCATTTAAAATGCCCGTGTTTAAAATATTTAATGTTTGGCCTTCGCAATCAATTAAATTTTTTTGCGAAAAAAGTCTATGTTGCCAAATGTAATGCAAAAATTCTTCGGCAAAAAGCATGTAGTTAATGTTTAAATTTGAAACCCAATTTACAATAAAAATAAATTTTTACAAATCACTAAGCAAAATATATTATGATAAAGCAATAAAGCAAAAAAAAACATGAATAAAATAAATATTTATTCATGTTTTTTTGAGCGACACAAGTTTTAGTTTATACCGAGAGTAATAGATTTTAATTTTCTTAACTATCTTTAATTAAAAAGAAAAATCACGCTATGCACTAAAAGAAACAAGCCAAAGGATCTCTGCCTTTAACTGGCAACCTAAACTGTAACGTTAATTCGTGAGAACCTTTGTAAGGAGAATTTTTATTGCTAAAATTAGGTATGTCGTAAGAGTAACCAAATAATATAGTTTCGGTAATAAATGCAGAGGCTAATACTGAAAAACTATCTAAATAACGGTATGAGGTGCCAAAAATATATTTATCTTTTATAAACAAATTGGTATTTAAATCGAATTGTATTGGCGAACCATCAACATATTTAACTAAAATACTTGGGCGCAATTTTAAATCACCGTCTAACTTAAATATACCCCCAGTTTGCATCATAAAATGCGGACGGTAAGCTGTTGGGGTGTAATTACTTTTCGGATCTGAAACGTTGCGGTAATAAAAGTGTGGTGACGAAATGCCAAAGTAATATTTCTTATTAAAAAACATAATACCCATACCTACATTAACTCTATTTCCCCTTTCATCATTAAATGTGGGATCGAAATTATTACCTTTATTACTTTCGGAATTAATTTGTGTAAATGCACCTTGGTAACGACTAACGCCAGCATTTACACCTAAAGCCAACCACGATACGTCCCCAATTCTTAACCTTTGACTTAATGCTAAATTTCCGCCAGTTTCGTTAATTACTTGGCCAATATTATCTCTAGATAAAATTACACCATAAAATGTATTTGATGTTTTGTAAGGGGTGTGGAAAGATGCTGTTTGTGTATTTGGTGCACCCTCAAAACCCACCCACTGGTGACGTGTTAATAAGGTTATGGCAGCCATTTCATCAACTGCCATGTAGGCTGGGTTTATAGCCATACCATTAAACATATATTGGGTGTACATTGCTTTTTGTTGAGCTTGGCTTGTATTGCCCAAAGCAAAAAACAAAACAAATACTAAAACTATTTTTAAGGTTACTAAATTTTTAAAAGTGACATTCATTATCATAATTTTTGAAATTTTAAGCTTTTTGAAAACTAAAACGTTAATGGTTATTTTAGGTTATTATCGTTTTATAATAATGAAGCCTTTGTTTAAACGTGGTCTTTTATCTAAAACAGTACGAATGGTGTAATAATACACGCCATCTACTAACACCGATTTAGTATTGGTTAATGCCGAGTTTGCTATTGCAGCAAACACTCTATCTAAATTGTTGTAACCTTTAATATTAAACACTTCACTGCCCCAACGGTTGTAAACAAATACTTGGTTATCTGGAAATTTTTCTATTCCATCAATTCTAAAATATTCGTTACCTAAACCATCTCCATTTGGCGACATTAAAGGATCGGGAGTAATATTAGGATTATCTGGTTCGCAACTAACCGCTTTAACTTGGTAGGTTTTAAAATTGGGTTGTAGTGGGTCGAGGGCGGGTAACTGAGTTTCACACAAATTTTTATCAGTTACGGTTACCACATAATATCCAGCATTTAAATTTTCTCTTATATCGTCTACTATTAATTGGTTAGGTAATCTTGTAGCCAATGGTATTGCATTAGGTATAATTATACCAGTTAATGGATCGGCTAAATCCCATTTATAAGTGTATGGGGGCTCGCCACCAGCAATAGTTAATTTAATAGAACCGTTAGGTGCAGCACCATTACATGTATTTGATTTTACTATTACAGTATCTACTTGAGTAACTTGTATTGCTGGAAGAACAATTATGGTAGTATCTAAAGGGCAATTTTTACTGTCTTGAATGGTTACCCTATATGTACCTGGTGCTAAAGCTGAAACTGTTGAATTACCACGTTCTGCAACTGGTATCGGGCTAGCCCAATTATATCTATAGGGTGCTTGGGGTAACGGAAACTGTGTACCACCTGATGGATTTAAGGTTATTGAACCATTATTAACACCAACGCATTTTTGATTAACTACTACTGGATTAGTATTCATTTGCTTTACTGGTTCTATTTCGATAATAAAAGGTGTTGCATTGCAACCAATATTATCTTCAATTAACAACGTATATGTACCCGATGCTAAGTTTGAGACGCTAATACTTCTCAATAATAATGGGTCGTTATCAACTAAAGTTATAGGTTGATTGTTAAACAACCAAGTAGCAACAAACGGAGGCGAACCACCAACTATATTAACTGTTGCTTTACCGTTTTTTTGTGGGGTTAAATCTGAATTTAAAAAACAAACATTATCTACATGTTTACCAGGTAATGTAGATTCGTTAATTGCTATAGGCGCTGCACTTCTTATTATGGTAACAGAGTAATCAAGTTCACACAATAAAGCATCAATAACTTTAAGCGTGTAAGTTCCTTCCGGTATGTTAATGTTTTTAGCGCTGTTATTTAAAGCATCGTTAGACCATTGATAGGTATATGGCGTTAAACCTCCATCTACATTTACTTCTATAGAACCCGAATTAGGATCGGAACATCTTACATTGAAAACACTTGGTGCAGTTGTAAACCTTAAAGCTGTTAAAGGTAAAATATCTACACTTTGTGGTAGAGTAGTTGCACAATTTCCATCATCTATAATTGAAACAGTATAATTTCCTGATGCCAAATTAGGTATAGTAAAAGTTGAGCCAACAAAAGGTGCAGAAGTAACCCCATTTAAAACATAGCGATAAGGGGGTATTCCTCCAGATACATCTAAAGATATACTACCCACTTTAATTGGGTCGCCAAAACATTTATTATCTGTATAAGTAACAGGTTTAAAATCAATTAATGTAGGTGCTGTAATAACTTGTGCAGTTATGGTGCGGAATGCACCTAAAGCATCAGTTAGTGTACCACTGTATGTTGCTTCATCTAACCCTGTTCGTATAGTATTAGTTGTTGTAGTTGCTAAATCATCCCATTTTATGGTATATGGGCTTTTACCACCAGTTACATTTAAATTAATAGTGCCATTTGGGGTTGCTTTACAGGTGCTGTTGGTTGATGTTGGTGCTACAACCAGTGGACCAGTTGGTTCTATGGTAATAGTTTGAAGTGGGGCAACACATAAATTAGCATCCGTAACTTTTACAGTGTAAATGCCCGATGGTAAGTTAGATTGTGTGGGACCAGAATAAGCTGGATTAACTACCCCATTAAAACTCCATTCATAAGTATATGGGTTTGGTGCTGGTGCTGGCGTTCCGCCAGTTACATTTATAGTAATAGAACCGTTTAAATCAGTGAATTCAACATTATTTGTTTTAGTTGCAGGAGTGTTAACAAACGGGGCTGAATCTTCAATATCATAAGGCAAAGGTTGCTTACAACCGTTAGCATCTTCGACGGTTAAGACATAACTACCAACAAGACCTGTAAAATTTTTAGTTGTGTGAATGATAGTTGAAGAATTTTTTTTAGTCCAACTATATTTGTAAGGATAATTTGGGTCACCTACAGGAAATTCTGTTCCACCTGTAATAGAGGTAACATTTGTTTCCCCGCCTATACCGCCACTACATTTAGGTTTAGTAAGTGAACCAGTACCTATTGAAATGGCAAAAGGAGATTTTACTGTAATTTTTATATTATCCTTATTTGCCTGATTTGCTATTTCGGTTATTTCAACTTCATAATCTCCAAAAGTTAAAGCTGTTCTTTGATTGGAAGCTATCGATAAATTATCTAACCATTTAAATGTAAAACTTGCAGAATTAGCACCATTTATAGTATTTATGGTAATTGTACCTTTG
Organism: Sphingobacteriales bacterium; assembly: GCA_004294495.1. Taxonomy (GTDB): domain Bacteria; phylum Bacteroidota; class Bacteroidia; order Sphingobacteriales; family Sphingobacteriaceae; genus Pseudopedobacter. Next base: position 492 of record REAS01000057.1, on the reverse strand, counting down.
GTATCACCAAAACAAGTATTATCTTGAAAATTGTAGGCAACATTAAATAAACCATTGGTTGAAGTTGCTGTACCGCTTTTAACTGGCCCTTGCGTAAAACCATTTTTTGTAAAAAGGCAAGTTGAAATAACAACCAACCCGGCTATTAAGTAATTTTTGAAGGATTTTTTTTTGTACACAGCAATCATATTTTTATTTAGCATTTAATAGTTTAAGGCATAAATACGTTATTTATACGCTAGCTCAAATATTTTGTTACAGTAAAAAATAGTATAAGAACTTGATTATAATATTATTATTATTTTGTAGCAAAATATTTAAACAGTTTATTTGGATAGGACATAAATACAGAAATTATATGAAATTGTAAAATTTTTGTTACAATTTAAATATAACCTTAAATCCGCAGGCCTAATATTAGGCAGTTTGCTAAATTATTTTATGGCTTAAAAATATGTTTTTGGGTTTTAAAAATTGCTTTTTCAAAAAAAT
>REAS01000056.1 GCA_004294495.1 Sphingobacteriales bacterium | reverse complement strand
AGCTTGAAAAAGTTTGTGTTACCCCAATAAAAAATAAATCTATCTTAATAAGCTGGTATAAAGAACTTTATGCTATAAAAAATACAAGTTGGGTTAAATTGAAAAGAGACATTCCAAATACATTAAATATGATTTACTTTGCTTCAAAAGTTTAGTTAATTAATATCTATTCGCAATAAATACTACCCTAATTGTTTAAATTTTTTCAAAAAAAATCTCGGCTTCTATTACAGAAACCGAGATTCTAAAAATTTAAACTAAAAACTATTTATTATTCTACAACTCCTCGTCGTGTTGAGACATATCAAGACCCAATGCTTCTTCTTCTTCAGATACACGTAAAGGGCTAATTAAATCGGTAACTTTTAATAATAAGAAAGCACCGGCAAATGCAAATACCGAAACACCAACTAAAGCAACCAATTGTATAATAAACAATTTGGTATCGCCAAAGAAAAGACCGTTACCTGTTGTGTTTGCAGAGTTTACATTTTGAGTTGCAAAAACACCAGTTAATAACATACCAACCATACCACCTACACCATGGCAAGGGAATACGTCTAACGTATCATCAATGCTAGTGCGTGAACGCCAAATAACTACTAAATTACTTACTACAGCAGCTACTATACCAATAATTAATGAGTGTGGTACAGTTACGTAACCTGCAGCAGGTGTAATAGCAACTAAACCTACAACTGCACCAATACAAGCACCAATTGCCGAAGGTTTTTTGCCTCTAAACATATCAAAGAATATCCAAGCCATTGCAGCAGCAGCAGAAGCAGTGGTTGTAGTTGTTAAAGCGTGTGCAGCTAAAAAACCAGCACCACCAGCAGATCCTGCGTTAAAGCCAAACCAACCAAACCAAAGTAAACCAGTACCTAATATTACATAACTAACACGAGCTGGTGTGTGGTCTGGAGCATTACGCTTTTTAAGATATAAAGCCGAAGCTAATGCTGCCCAACCTGCCGACATGTGTACAACTGTACCACCAGCAAAATCTAACACACCTTTTTGGAACAATAAACCATCTGGATGCCAAGTTAAATGCGCTAATGGAGAGTAAATAAACACCATAAACAAGCAAAGAAATATTAAATAAGAATTAAATTTAATACGCTCGGCAAAAGCACCTGTAATTAAAGCTGGTGTTATAACCGCAAACTTTAATTGAAACATTGCAAACAAAATTAAAGGTACTGTTGGCATTAAACTCCAACTAGCATTACCCAAAGTGCCTTTCATCATAAAGAAAGTAGCTGGGTTACCAATTACGCCGCCAATATCTTCACCAAAGGCTAAACTAAAACCAAAAATAACCCATATAACTGTAATTAAGCCCATACAAACAAAACTTTGTAGCATGGTAGAAATTACGTTCTTTTTACGAACCATACCGCCGTAAAAAAAGGCAAGTCCTGGTGTCATTAATAATACTAAAGCAGTTGAAACTAAAAGCCAGGCAGTATCACCAGTATCAAAAGCTTTAGCATCGGCTACGGTTGTAACTTCCGATGTTGGGTAAATAAGTCCAAGTGCTACTACTATGAGCAGAATAAGGAAGGGTAAGATTTTTTTCATTTTTTTTTAATTGTTTAAGGAGTTAATTAATGTGTTGCTATAATTTAATTTTTGTAATTCTTATATCACAAATATTAAATAAAAAGTATTAAAAAACAACAATTTTTTAAAAAAAATTAAAAAAAAATGAAAATGTTTGATTTTTACATGAGTTTAAGTAGGTTTTTTGCAAAAATTATACACTGTATATGTTTAAATTGCTTAAAAAAACCCTGTTTTCAATAATTTTAGTAATTAACTAGTTGTTTTGCGAAAATATGTTAAAAACCAGCATTTATTTTGTTTATTTTTTACAAAAAGTCCTCAAAGTATAGTGTTGCAACAAAAAAACAACCCCAATTAGAGTTGCTTTTACCTAAATTAAAAAATTTAAATAATTTATTTTGGGGTAACTACATTATCTATAACGTGTATAACTCCATTTCTTTGGTTAACATCGGCAATGGTTACAAAGGCAGTACCGCCGTTTTCGTCGGTTAGTTTTACTTTGCCCATCTCCACACTTGCAGTTAAATTACCACCGCTAACGGTTGTAAATATTGCTTTACCCATGCCTTTTTTAATGGCTTTCATAATACTTGCTGCGCTAAATTTGCCAGCCAATACATGGTAAGTTAAAATTTTGGTTAAAGTGGCTTTATTTTCTGGTTTCAATAAAGTATCTACAGTGCCGGAGGGTAATTTCTCGAAAGCTGCATTGGTAGGTGCAAAAACCGTAAATGGTCCATCACTTTTTAAAGTTTCTACTAAACCTGCTGCTTTTACTGCTGCAACCAAGGTGGTATGGTCTTTAGAGTTTACGGCATTGTCAATAATATCTTTAGTGTTGTACATAGCTGCACCGCCAACCATAGGGTTTTTTTGGGCATAAACATTAGGTGCAGTTGCAATAGCTACTAAAGCAAGGGCTGCTAAAAAGATTTTTTTCATAACTTATATTTTAATGGATTTTGTAATCAACTACGAGTTTGGCTTAAACTCGGTTTTCGCAAATGTTAAAAAAAGTATAAGTAATTAATATTCAAAAACATAAACTTAAAATACGAAGTTTTCATCAATAAATAAATCGGCAGCAATTCCATCAGCGTATAATTTACCATTATTGGTAAGGGTTATAATCCCGTTTATATTAACCACTAAACCTTTATTTGTTAATGCTAAAGCTTGCTCTTCGAGTTTTTGGCTAACTGAGGTACCGTATTCAGAAGCAATTTTATTTAAATCAATGCCCCAAATGGTTCTAAGGCCAGTCATTAAATACTCGTTTATTTTGTTAGGTATGGTTAACAATTCGCCTGTGGCGGGAATTTCTTTTTTGGCTAAGGCCGATAAATAACGCATGTTATCAGCTACATTCCATTGTCTATTATTGCCGTTATACGAATGCGCCGATGGCCCAATACCTAAATAATGCACACCTTGCCAGTAATTGGTATTGTGTTGGCTTTGCATCGCCAGAAGGCAAAAATTAGATATTTCGTAATGTTGGTAGCCAGCTTCACACAAGGTATCCATTAAAATTAAAAATTGGGCGGCACTTTTTTCTTCGTTAATAGGTGCTTGCTGTTTGTTTTTTATAAATGCGGCTAAAGCGGTTTTAGGCTCAACAGTTAAAGCGTAAGATGATATGTGGCTAACCTTAAATTCAATTGCTTTCTGCAAATTGGCATTCCATTTTTGATGGTTTAATAAGGGGAAGCCGTAAATTAAATCAATGTTAAGGTTATCAAAACCATTATCTTGAGCTCGTTTAATGGCACTTTCGCTTTCTGCGGCAATGTGAGCCCGGTTCATCCAAATTAAATCATCATCAAAAAACGATTGTACCCCAATGCTAAACCTGTTAATTTGGGTTTGCCTAATTTCTTTAATTTTTTGGTTGTTAAGGTCGTCGGGGTTGGCTTCTAAAGTAATTTCGGGGTTGGTGGCAACGGTAAAGTTTTGGTATATGGTATCAATTATCCTACTTAAATCGCTACCCGATAAAATAGATGGGGTGCCACCACCAAAATAAATGGTTTGTATAGTTTGGTTGGGTAAATAGTTTTTTTGAAGTTCAATTTCTTGGATAATGGCACCCAACATTTCGGTTTTATATTTTAGAGAGGTACTAAAATGAAAATCGCAGTAATGGCAAGCTTTTTTACAAAATGGTATGTGAATGTATATGCCTGCCATTACAATTATGTTTTAAATTAAGATTATTTATTGATTTGGATTTTGGACAAAAAAATTGAGTATAAACTTTAATTACTCGCTTTTTCTCTTGCTTTACGCCTTTCTTCTCGTCGTTCTTGCCTAAGTTGTTTTGGTGTTTTCCCTGTAGAATCTACTTTTGGAGCTATACCTAATAAGCGATTAATAAAAGTTGATTTTTTTTCCACTGTATCTTTAGGTTGCGATTTAAATATATTAAAACCCAAAAATCCATCGCCTTCATCGGTTAAACTATCGGGTATTAAATAATCTTGAGGGGCAATTTGTTGACGCAAACTTTCTTTAATACGCACCCCGTAAAATCCGTAGCCATTTGTATCTCGGGCTATATAGCCTTTTTGAGCCATTAAGCGCCCAATTATGTTAAAGTAGCCATGTAAATGTGGTTTTAAAGTGCCATTTGGTTGCCAAGCATACAAGCCAGATTTAGGTTTGGGCACAATACTAACCAAATAAATAGCTTCGCCAAGCGATAAATCGGCAGGCGATTTACCAAAATAATATTGGCTAGCTTCGCCAATACCGTAAACATTGCGTCCCCATTCTATAATATTTAAATATACTTCGTACATTCTGTTTTTTGTACTTAGGTGTTGATTTTCTATTAACCACACAATCAAAATTTCTTCAACTTTACGAGCTATTGTTTTTTGCCTGCTTAAATAAATATTTTTTACCAATTGCATTGATATGGTACTGCCACCACGTTTAAACGATTTTGCTTTGTAATTGGTAGCAATAGATTGCCGTATAGATTCTTCTACAAAACCCGTATGGCTGTAAAAAGATGGGTCTTCGGAGGTAAGCAAAGCATTTTTTATATTGCTAGATATTTGATTTATTGGGGTGTAGTTTAAGTTTTCAGGTGCAACTAAAATATCTCGTACAGGTTTTCCTTTTTCGAATGGTGTATAAATAAAAGAGTTATTTATTTTTTGGAGATTATTTATTCCGTATTCTAATATTTTAAAATCATTTGATGCCTCTAAATCCGAATTAAAAATTACTCGGCTAGGGTGTTTGGTATCTAAATACAGGTTTAAATCGTATTTAAGTTTGCCTGCAACCTTTATGCCCGCTAACGATTCGAATAAACCAATTGGGAATGCGTTAAAAATTTCTTGTGCATTTTGTTCATCGGCTTTAAGCTTAAGTTCGTAAATTTTAGTGGGCTGCAAGGTGTATTTAAAATAAGGGTGCGCCCAAGCTTTGCCCAAATAAACGGTTGATGAGCTATCAATAGCTATAAAGTTTTCGCCTGCAATCATTTTTACTGCTATGCTGGCATTTTTTACAATTACGTTTTTAGCCGATATACGGGTATGGTTTATTAGCAAGTTTTTCACCCCCCACGAGCCCTCAACTTCAAAATTACCACTGTGTTTTTTTGCACTTTGCATAGCAAATTGTAGGGTATCAAAATTTAGTTTCAAGCCATACTTTTTCTCTAGGTACGGGAACTCAACCTTATGCCTATTGGCATACCAGAAAACATTAAATTGCTGATTGCTAGGGTCTAAATCGCCATCTAAATGCCAAATAGCCTCTGTTTTATTTAAAATTAGAGTTGATTTTAGTTGGCCATTGTTAATTGTTGCCGTAGGTAATAAAAAGTTTATGTGGGTAGTATCACTATCAAAATTAACGGTAAAATTTTTGATATCCATATCATCGGGTATTTTATCCAATGTTTTGTGCAGCAATTTATAGCCTAAGTCGGCAAGGTTAAGTTTAGATTTATTTAGCGTATCGGTAGGTTTTTTCTTTAATAAAAAATCGTAGTTGGTTGTGCTATCTTTTTTTATGAGGCTAACTTTTGCATCATATACATTTAACTTACCAATTTTAACATCGCCCCAAATTAGGGGTAAAAGCTTAATACTTAGGCTTACCTCATGTATATTTGCAAAGGTATCCCGCCCTAGCGGAACAACAGAAACCCCCGAAAACTTTACTGTGCTAAGCCCAGTAAAACCAGCTTGCCCAATATTAACATGTAATTGGTAACTGTTTTTTGCCTTTGTAACTACTTTATTTATAGCTGTTTTTAGCAAAGCATCGCGTTTGATGAATAAAACCAAAATAGCACCTAAAACCAAAACTACTAATGTAATTATTGTAATTAGTAAGCCTTTTTTTACCCGCTTATTTAGCTGCATTTTTTAAATTATTTTTTTTTGGGATTGTAATTTATAACATCTTAATCACACAAAAAGTATTTTTAAGCAAACAAAGATTAAACAATACTATTAATAATTAACGGTTTTAGTAATTTTGATTTTAAAATAATTTAGATGTTTAGTAACGAGCAAGTATTAGCAGCCTTAAAAAACGTGGAAGATCCGGACTTAAAAAAGGATTTGGTGACTTTAGGTATGATTGAGGATTTAAAAATTGATGGTAAAAAAATAAGTTTTTCGGTGGTTTTAACCACTCCAGCTTGCCCTATGAAGGCAATGTTAGAAAACGCTTGCCGTAACGCCATAAAACATTTTGTAAGTGCCGATGCCGAAGTTGCCATAAATATGACCAGCCGGGTAACTACCCCAAAGCAGCAATTAAACAGTAATATTAAAAATATTATTGCAGTAGCTTCGGGAAAAGGTGGAGTTGGCAAATCAACCGTGGCGGCAAATTTAGCTTTAGGTTTAAGTTTAAACGGCGCAAAAGTGGGTTTAATAGATGCCGATATTTACGGCCCATCAATACCTATTATGTTTGGTTTGGAAGGCGCTAAGCCACAAGCTAGCGAAGTTAATGGCAAAACACGTATATCGCCAATAGAAAAATATGGTATTAAATTACTTTCGATGGGGTTTTTTACCGACCCAAATCAACCAGTGCCATGGCGTGGACCAATGGTATCAACCGCTGTAAAACAACTGTTTAACGATGCCGATTGGGGCGAACTAGATTATTTGGTGGTAGATTTGCCACCGGGTACTGGCGATATACACATTACTATTACCCAAAGTTTCCCTATTGCGGGGGCGGTTATGGTTACCACACCACAAAACGTTGCCCTTGCCGACGCAAAAAAAGGTTTGGGTATGTTTTTAATGGAAGCTATAAATGTGCCTATTTTGGGTGTGATTGAAAACATGGCTTATTTTACCCCAGCCGAACTGCCCGAAAACAAATATTATATTTTTGGTAAAGATGGTGGCAGAACATTGGCAAGCACTTATAATGTACCTTTTTTGGGCGAAATACCTTTGGTAAAAAGCATTAGCGATGCCGGAGATAGTGGGCAACCTGTAATTTTAGAATCCGATAATTTACTATCGCCCGTTTTTATGGAGTTGGCACAAAAAGTGGCGCAACAGGTGGCTATAAGGAATGCGGCGTGGAGGTAGATTTTTAAATTGATGTGTTGTAAAAAAAGGTATTTAAAACTGAATATGAAATCAAAATTTATAAATTTCTGCAATTACTTTAATCCGCAATGGTTTACTTTATAACCTGATTTCTATCAATAAAACATTGTTTATTATAGTTTTGATTATGATTTGGGCGTTTTAACACGCCGTACGCTATATCTTTTTTTATTTGTCTATCCCCCCGCCCCCCGAAGGGAGAGATTCGGCGTAAAAAAAGGATGCCGCTACCGTCGTTAACGCTTCAAACTCGTAAATAACATTGATTTACAGTGAATTATACTGTATTTTAATAATCGAACTCGGGTTAATATCATTAAAAAAGAAAGCTATTTATTACAATTATTTTTCCCTTAGGTATGCTAACCTTCCGTAATAATTTAACTTTCAGTAAATTTTTTAAAAAACAATAAACAAGAGGTTTAAAAAGCTGGTGCATTTTATTACTTTAGCCAAATTGTTTAACAGCAAAACCAATTATTAAAACCAAAAATTACAAGCTAAATTAACTTGTAAAATTTAAATTATAATTCTTAATAAACCCTAGATGTCTAAAAACAAAACCTTAGTACCCTTAATTTTAGTTACCAGCCTGTTTTTTTTATGGGCATTAACTTCAAATTTAATTCCTACTTTAATTCCCCACCTAAAAAAAGCTTGTCGTTTAACCGATTTTCAATCCGCTTTTATTGATTCGGCTTATTGGATTGCGTATTTTATTATAGCTATACCAGCAGGTGTTGTAATGGAAAAAATGGGCTATAAAAAAGCAATTATTATTGGCCTATTAATAGCCGCCGTGGGCACTTTTTTATTTTACCCAGCAGCCGAACTACGTACATTCCCTTTATTTTTAGCAGCGCTTTTTATTGTAGCCAGCGGAATGACTTTTTTAGAAACTGCCGCAAACCCTTATATGACTATTTTAGGTCCAGCCGAAACCGCACCTCAGCGCCTAAACTTTGCACAAGCTTTTAATGGATTAGGCGCTTTTTTTGCCGCATTTTTTTTAAGCAAAATAATTTTAAGTGGTAAAGAAATTTCGGATGCAACCTTGGCAGCTCTAACACCAGAAGCCGCCAACCAATTATTAACCAATGAAGCAAAAAGTGTGCAAATGCCTTACTTAATTATTGGTATTGTATTGTTATTGGTTGCAGTAGTTTTTGCATTCACACATTTCCCTGCCGAGAAGAAAGAACTTGAAGTAGGTACCACAGCAAAAACAAGTTTCAAGCTTTTCGAGCATAAAAATTTACTTATTGGTATTTTAGCACAGTTTTTTTATGTAGGAGGGCAGGTTTGTGTATCTAGTTTTTTTATCCGCTATTGCGAATTTGCAGCCGGTGTAAACGAAGCTGAGGCAACCAATTATTTAGGCTTTTTATTACTAGGTTTTATGCTTGGCCGTTACGTTGGTACATTTGTAATGCAATATGTAAAACCAGCTTTATTATTAAGTTTATACAGTATTATTAATATTTTGTTAATAGTTGTTATTGTATTTGTAGGAGGAAAGATTTCTATTTATGCGTTAATTGGTGTAGAGTTTTTTATGTCTATTATGTACCCAACCATATTTTCGTTAGCTATAAAAGGGTTAGGTCAAAACACCAAAAAAGCATCTTCATACTTAGTAATGGCTATTGTAGGCGGTGCACTTTTTCCTTTAGTTATGGGTAAACTATCCGATGCTACTAACATTCAACACGCATATTTAATACCTGCAGTTTGTTTTGTAGTAGTATTATATTTTGCAATGATACAAGGCAAAGAAAAAGCTATTGTAGCAACTCAAAGCAATTAAATTTTATTTTACTAAATTTTGCAAAAAGCAGCGTTAAAAAATAACGCTGCTTTTTGATTATATATTAATTGGTATATTTTTTGGTAATCATAGAAATCTAAATTCACCGAAAATGCAGAGTTTAACGCAAACCTTCACACCACTTTCTATTCCATAATTTTTACCCTATTTTCGCAACAAAATAAAACTTTAAAATGGATTATCAATTTAAAAGCATAGAGCAAAAGTGGCAACAATATTGGGCTACAAACCAAACCTTTAAAGTAGCTACCGATACCACCAAACCTAAATATTATGTGTTAGATATGTTTCCTTACCCATCGGGTGCGGGTTTACACGTTGGGCATCCGCTAGGTTATATTGCTTCCGATATTTTTGCAAGATACAAGCGTATTAAAGGCTTTAATGTGTTGCACCCAATGGGTTACGATTCTTTTGGCTTACCAGCCGAGCAATATGCCATACAAACTGGTCAGCACCCAGCCATAACCACCGAAGCAAATATTGCCCGATACCGCCAACAACTTGATAATTTGGGTTTTTCGTTTGATTGGAGCCGCGAGGTACGCACCAGCAATGCCGATTATTATAAATGGACGCAGTGGATTTTTATGCAAATTTTCAACTCGTGGTACAACCTCGAGACCGATAAGGCCGAGCCCATTAGCACCCTAGTTTTAAAACTAGAAACCGTAGGCACCCGCGAAATTAAAGCCGTTTGCGATGATGACGTACAAAACCTGCAACCTAGCGATTGGAGTACAATGAACCATCTTGAAAAAGAAGCCGAACTCCTAAAATATCGCTTAACATTTTTAAAAGAAAGCACCGTAAATTGGTGTCCTGTTTTGGGAACAGTTTTAGCAAATGACGAAATAAAGGAAGGCTTTAGCGAACGTGGCGGCCACCCTGTTGAACAAAAGAAAATGATGCAGTGGAGTATGCGTATTACCGCTTACGCCGAACGTTTACTGCAAGGCCTAAACACAATTGATTGGCCCGAACCTTTAAAAGAAATACAACGCAATTGGATTGGTAAAAGCGTTGGGGCAATGGTGAAATTCCCCCTAGCCCCCAAAGGGGGGACTGCCAACGCAAATATGCTCGGTAATATTAACGTTGATACCCCCCCTTTGGGGGCTGGGGGGAACAAACCCCGCTATTTGACAGGCGGCAATTATTCTCATATCTTATTGGATAAAGCAAAAGAAATGAGAAAAACGCCAACTAACGCCGAAAATATTTTATGGTTGCGACTTAAATCGAAAGCTTTAGAATTTAAATTTAGACAACAACATTTAATAGATAATTATATTGTAGACTTTGTATGCATATCAAAAGGTTTAGTTGTAGAAGTTGATGGCGAAATACATAATTCTCAGCTAGAATATGATGCCGAAAGAACTAAAATTTTAAACCAAGTTGGCTTTAAAGTTATCCGTTTTACTAACCAAGAAGTAATTGATAATATTGATAAAGTTTTATCGGAAATTGAAAGAGAGCTTAATACCCTAAATCCCCCCCAGCCCCCCGAAGGGGGGAGTGCCAATCCCCCTAACCCCCAAAGGGGGGATGCCAACGCAAATGTCCACGGTGAAATTAACGTTGATACCCCCCCTTCGGGGGCTGGGGGGATTGAGATTTCTGTTTTCACCACCCGTGTTGATACCCTTTACGGCGTAACCTACTTGGCAATTGCACCCGAACACGAATTGGTTGCACAGCTAACCACACCCCAACAAAAAGAAAGTATTGATGCCTACATTGCGCAAACCAAAAAGAAAAGCGAGTTAGACCGTATGGCCGATGTAAAAACCGTATCGGGGGCGTTTACCGGCAGTTACGTTACCAACCCCATTAACGGTGCGCAAGTACCCGTTTGGATAGCCGATTATGTGCTTGCTGGTTACGGTACAGGGGCGGTTATGGCCGTACCCAGTGGCGACCAACGCGATTATTTGTTTGCCCAACATTTTAATTTGCCCATTATACCCATTTTAGATGCGCAACAAATTGATACCCAAGCCGACCCAACCAAAGAAGGGAAATATATAAACTCGGGTATAATTAATGGCCTAACTTACAAGCAAGCTACTACCGTAATTATTGACGAATTAGAAAAACTAGATGCCGGCAAAGCAAAAATTAATTACCGTATGCGGGATGCTATTTTTGGTCGCCAACGCTACTGGGGCGAACCGGTACCCGTTTATTTTAAAGATGGCTTGCCTTATTTAATAGACGAAAGCGAATTGCCTTTAGTGCTTCCCGAAGTTGATAAATACTTGCCAACCCAAAGTGGCGAACCGCCTTTAGGCCGAGCCCAAGATTGGAAATACAAACATAAATACGATTACGAATTGAGCACTATGCCAGGCTGGGCAGGCAGCAGTTGGTACTGGTTTAGGTATATGGATGCCCAAAATAATCAGGCTTTCGCCGATAAAAAATCCATAGCTTATTGGCAAGATGTTGATTTGTACATTGGTGGCAGCGAACACGCCACAGGGCATTTACTGTACAGCCGTTTTTGGAACAAATTTTTAAAAGATTTAGGATATGTAACCGAGGAAGAGCCGTTTAAGAAATTAATTAACCAAGGGATGATACAAGGCAGGAGTAGTTTTGTGTATCGTTTGGTTGACGATAAGGGTAAACCAACCCATACTTTTGTATCGTTTGGCTTAAAAAACAATTACAAAACTATTGACACCCACGTTGATGTTAATATTGTTGAAAACGATATTTTAGATATAGAAAAATTTAAAGCCTCGAGAGACGAGTACGCTAATGCAAAATTTATTTTTGAAAGCGGTAAGGAGGGTGACAGCACCCTCTCCTTTGGAGAGGGCCGGGGTGAGGAAAAATACATTTGCGGACACGAGGTAGAAAAAATGTCGAAATCTAAATTTAACGTAGTAAACCCCGATGATTTAGTTGACCGTTATGGTGCCGATACTTTGCGTATGTACGAAATGTTTTTAGGTCCTTTAGAGCAAAGCAAACCTTGGAACACCAATGGTATTGAAGGCGTTTTTAAATTCCTGCGAAAATTTTGGAAGCTTTTTCACGATGATAGTTTTACGTTTAAGGTATCCGACCAAAATCCCGCCAAAGCGGAATTAAAAGCCTTACACAAAATAATAAAAAAGGTAGAAGACGATGTAGAGCGTTTTTCGTTTAACACATCGGTATCTAGCTTTATGATTGCCGTAAACGAACTTACCGACCTAAAATGCGACAAAAAAGAAATTTTGCAAGATATGGTAATTGTACTATCGCCTTATGCACCACACATTTGCGAAGAGTTATGGGCATTATTAGGTAATACCAATAGTGTATCAACCGCAACGTACCCAACGTTTAACCCGCAATATTTGGTGGAAGATAATTTTAATTATCCCATATCAATAAACGGAAAAACAAAAACAAATATTAGCTTACCCCTAACTATGGAAGCTGCCGATGTAGAGCTTTATGTTTTACAAAGCGATTTGGTTACTAAATATTTTGATGGTAAAACGCCTAAAAAAGTAATTGTAGTAAAAGGTAGAATAGTAAATGTGGTATTGTAAAATTTAATTGATGCCTTCGCTTTAAGGGAAGGCATCAATTTAAAGAATGTTTATATCCTAATCTTGCAAACTAAAGCTACTTAGTTTTACAAACTCTTGTACCCTGTCGGTAATTTCTTTTTGGGTAAGATTTTTGATTCTTTCTATTCCAAATTTTTCTACGCAAAGCGATGCCAATGCTGAGCCAAAAATAATGGCATTTTTCATGTTGTTAAAGTTAATTGTACCAACTTGTGCCAAATAACCTATAAAGCCACCAGCAAAGCAATCGCCTGCACCAGTGGGGTCAAAAACATCGGCTAATGGTAAGGCAGGGGCAGCAAAAATTTTATCCTCGAAAAACAACAAGGCACCGTGTTCGCCCTTTTTAATAATTAGGTATTTTGGGCCCATGGTAAGTATTTTTTTAGCTGCTTTTACTAACGAATATTCGCCCGATAGTTGCCTAGCTTCTGCATCGTTAATGGTTAGCACATCAACCATTTTAATGGTTTCTAATAAATCGTCTAGTGCAATATCCATCCAAAAGTTCATGGTATCTAAAACAATTAGTTTTGGCCTTTTAGTAAGGCGTTTTATAACTGTTTGTTGTACTTGCGGTGTAAGGTTACCCAACATTAAATATTCACAATCTTGGTACGATGCAGGAATAACGGGATCAAAATCTGCTAAAACATTTAATTCGGTTACTAAAGTGTCGCGGCTATTCATATCGTTATGATATTTTCCGCTCCAAAAAAAAGATTTTTCACCTGCTTTTATTTGCAAACCTTCCACATCTATGCCGTGGTTCTTTAACAAATCAATATCTTGGGTTAGAAAATCGTCGCCAACAACAGCAACTATTTTAGTTGATTTACAAAAATACGATGCCGCTAAACTGGCATAAGTGGCAGCTCCGCCCACTATTTTGTCGGTTTTACCAAATGGTGTTTCAATAGCATCAAAGGCAACAGTGCCTATAACAAGTAAGCTCATAATTTTTTTTTAATTTTTTTTTATGCAAATATTGCATAATTAATTTTAATTCCCGACTATTGCAAACCCAAATACAACACAATGTTTTAAAAGCTGTGAAATATTTGGTGTAAAAACAACCAGAAAAATTCCTAAGTAGCTCAGCTGGTTAGAGCATCTGACTGTTAATCAGAGGGTCCCTGGTTCGAGCCCAGGCTTGGGAGCAAAATTAAAGCCATTCAGAAACCCTCTGAATGGTTTTTTTTCTTTAAACTAAATCAGCTTTATTATTTAACCTTATTAAAGCCTATATATATCAAGCATTAAAAGTTTAAAAGTTTAATTTTCAAGCTAAGAAGTTTTAATAACTAACCCTAAACGTTCTGCGGTGATAAGGGCTAAATCCGTTTTCTAATACTATTTTACGATGAAGTGCAGTTGGGTAGCCTTTATTTTTTTGCCAGTTATAAACGGGGTATTGTTGGTGCAATTGCTGCATATAATCATCTCGGTAAGTTTTGGCAAGTATAGATGCTGCTGCTATTGAAAAATATTTTCCATCTCCTTTTACAATACACTGGTGTGGTATAGTTTGGTAGGGCTTAAATCTATTGCCATCAATAATTATAAATTGGGGTGTAATGGATAAAATATCTAGTGCTTTGTGCATAGCCAAAAACGAAGCGTTTAAAATATTTATTTCATCAATTTCTTGATGGCTTACTTGCGCTACAGCAAAAGCAATGGCGTGTTTTTCAATTTCGTAGCGCAATAAAAAACGGTCTTTTTCTTTAATTTGTTTCGAATCGTTTAGCAGCGGATGGTAAAAATTGGTAGGTAAAATAACTGCGGCTGCAAATACAGGCCCAGCAAGACAGCCTCGGCCGGCTTCGTCGCAACCGGCTTCTATTAAGTTATTTTGGTAATAGGGTAAAAGCATTTTTGTTTGTTTGTTTAAGGGTTAACGATGGAAACGGCATCCTTTTTATCAATTGCGGTCCCCCTGACCCCCAAAGGGGGAAAACCGCAATTGATAAAAAGATATAGTGGACAGCGTGTTAAAACCCCCAAATAAATATTTTAATAAATCCTTAACGATAATAGCGTAATATCATCGGTAGCTGTTTTGTTATTCCGCAAAGCCTGTAAACTTAATAGCAAAACCGAGTGTAGTTGTTTTAAATCTTGTTTATGATGCTCTTTAATAAATAATATTAAATTTTCTTCGGTAAAGCCAAAATTATCTTCTCCATCGCTTTCTACTAGGCCATCGGTATAATTAAAAACTAGGGCATTTTTACTCAGTGTTATTTCGCCTTGGTTTATAAACGGTAATTCGTTTAAAGCTCCAATCATAATACAGCCACTTTTTAAGGCCGTTATGCCACCATTTTGATAAATTAAAGAAGCATTATGCCCAGCGTTTATGTAATTTAGTACGCGTGTATTGCTGTTATATTTGCCTAAAAATAGGGTAACAAAATTATCTCCATTGGTATTTGCAAAAACAATAGAATTTAGTTTTTGTACAAGGATGCTTAAATCCTGTTCAACAGGTGCTAAAGCCCTTAAGCTTGCTTGAAAATTGGCCATTAACAAAGCGGCTGATATTCCCTTGCCCGAAACATCGGCAATGCACCAAATAGATTCATTTGCGCTTAGCGTTATAAAATCAAAAAAATCGCCACCTATGTTTTGGTGAGGCAGGTAGGTTGCTTCTGCGTGTAAATAGCTATTATGGGGTAAATTTTGGGGTATCAGCATGGTTTGAACTTGTTGCGCAAGTTCCATTTCTCTTTGTAAACGCTCTTTTAATAAACGTTCTTTAAAAAGTTTTTTGTTTTCTAAGGCAACCATAATTATATTTACTAGGGTTTGTATATAATCAATGGCATTACTTACAAATGGTTGCGAGGTGTCCAAACCGCCAATTAGTGCATAAGCTATTCGGTTGTTTTTATGGTAAACGGGTATAAAATATTGGTAGTTATTTAACAAAGCGTTTGAATGATTATTAAGAGGTATTTGAGTTTTAATATCCCCTAAAATTTTGGCAACTTGTTGGAAGTGCTGGAAGCTTTCTATTTGCCCACCAAACTTGCAAACACAGCTAAATCTATTTTCAACCTGTACCAATAACCTAAATTTTCCTATTTTTAAGATGTTTTTTAAAATCATTACCAACATTTCCATTAACTGTAATGCTGGTGCGTTATTGTTAATGGCTCGTGTAATATCTAAAATTCCACTTAATTCGGCCTGCCTTTTCAAAAGCAATTCGGCCAAATCTACTACTTCATTTTTTTTGTTAGTCATAAATTTTGAGGTAGGTTTTTAGTTTAAATTTTGGGTACGAATATCAAATAAATCTCTTAACCCTAATGTTATTAAATTAAAAGCATACACTACCAACATAATAGTAAAACCGGGTATTAGTGCAAGGTAAGCGGCATCAATAATTATGTAACCGTAATGTTCTTTTATCATAGCGCCCCAAGTAGGCATTGGTGGTTGCGCCCCAAACCCTAAAAAACTTAAGCCAGCTTCTAACAATATTGCCGATGCAAAATTGGCTGCTGCAATTACGGTTATTGGGCCAATAATATTAGGTAAAATATGTTTAAATATTATACGCAAATTACTAAAGCCTAAAGCTTTTGCAGCTTCAACAAACTGGGCGTTTCGCATAGCCATAAACTGGCCTCTAACCAACCTAGCAACCTCTATCCATAACGATAAGCCTATGGCAATAAACACTTGCCAAAAGCCTTTACCCAACGCAAACGATATGGCTATAACCAATAACAAGGCAGGTAAAGCCCAAACTACATTCATAAACCAACTTATAAAAGCATCGGTTTTGCCGCCATAATAGCCAGCAATTGCGCCCATAATTAACCCTAAACTTAAACTTATTAAAACCGCCATAAAACCTACCATTAACGATATTCGGGCACCAATAATTATCCTACTTAACATATCGCGGCCATACATATCGGTACCAAACCAAAATGTTTTTGTGCTTATATATTTTGCTTTAAAAAGCGTTGGGTTTGTAGTGTTTACAAATGTTTTTAGTGGGATGGTTTGTATGTCAACATCTTGTGCATCACCTGTATAAGCTTGGTAAAATAGTGTATTTTTTGCTAACTTATAATTTACAATAGGCATTAAGTTTACTTGATTTGGGTTACCAAAAAGCATTTTTTCTAAAGCTCCAACATGCGGTGTTTTTCCCTTATCGGGGATGCTTAAAAAAGTAAAACTTGAACCCGGTTTTTTTATACTTAAAACCAAACTCATTTGGTTTGCCATAGGGCTATCGTCTGGAGTTATAAGATAACCCATAATTGCTGTTAAAGTTACAATTGCAATAAAAAACAGACTTAGCAAGGCAAGTTTGTTTCGGCTAAATTTTTTCCAGAGATTTATATTTTTGCTCAATTTTCTTAATTAATTATTTAACTAAACGGCCTTTCCAGTTGTATTTACCCCAATTGCCAGCTACACCAATAAAAACTAAATAAATTACGTGTGCAATAGTAAGTATGGGTAAATAGTTTAAAAGTTTACGGCGGTTTACAAAGGCTGTAAGGCGTTTTAAAAACAAAAATTCTACCAATATTTTTACCGTAAATTGTAATACAAGTAAAGTTGCAAAATAAGGATTGTAAAAAAATCCTAAAATAAAATTTACTAGTAATGAGATATTAAAAAACCAAATAGTTAATCCTAAAATTAATATTTTTTTGTCTTTATATTTTACTGTTTTACTTGCCCAGCGTTTTCGTTGCCAAATAAACTCTTTTAAATTAGGTTTTGCGTGGGTGTAAACTATAGCATCCGGCGATTTACAAAAACCAACACTGCCGGGGTAAGCGTGTGTTACCTTATGTAAAAATAGTTCGTCATCGCCCGATGCCACATCATCAATACCCTTAAAGCCACCTAACTCAAAAAAAACATCTCGGCGGTAAGCTAAGTTGGCTCCATTACATGTTGATGGCATACCGTTGCCAATACCTGCTGCACCTAAACCTATTAAATACAAAAACTCTAAGGATTGTAATTCTTCAAATTTTGTTTTTTCTTCGAAATATAAAACCGGCGAGCTTATTAATTTAAATTGTTTTATTTCATAAAAGTTTACAATGGTATTTAACCAATTATTGTGCATACGGCAATCGGCATCAGTTGTAATTATTAACTCACCGTTAGCTAATTTTATAGCTTCGGTAATGGCTTTTTTCTTGTACGAGTTTAATGCTGCACTTTCGTTAAGTTTAATAAGTTTTACTCCTTGTTGTGCGTAGCTTAAAATAATTTCGGCGGTTTTATCTGTAGAGTGATCGTCAACTATTATTAATTCAACAAGATGTTTTGGATAATTTTGCGCTAAAATATCATTGATAGTTAAATGCAATTTTTCTTCTTCGTTACGGGCAGCAATTAAAACCGAAACCTTAGTGGTTGCTGCTTGGTTTTGTTTTATAAAATAGGGTAAATTAAGCCACCCCTTTCTTAAAAAAAGAACTAAAAATGCGTAAATAAAGGTAAGCCCTAAACTAATTATGCTAATTACGGTTGTTGCCAAAGAATTTTAATTTAAAAACAAAGAATGAACCTAATATAGCAGGAATTATTAAATTAACCAACCAAATTAAAGCGGCACAAGCAATAACTACACTGCTTTGTGGTGTAATATAACCAAAAAAATAATCGGCTGTTAGGCTGCGTACGCCAATATCTAACAAATCTAACGATGGCAATGCCGATTGTATCAAAAATAAAATAAATACCATTAAAGCCGATGGTAAAATGGGTATATTAGGTATTAAAAAGTTTAAAATAAAAACGTATTGGCCAGTAAAAACTATAAATCTTACTAAGCTAAATAACAGTACTGTAAGTAGTTGCATTTTGGTATATTCGCTTAATACACTAAAATATTTCTCATATTTTTTTAGAAATTTTACCCTAAATAAAACATAATTAATAAGTCTAATGTTAAAATATAGCACTACTAAGCTTATGGCAATTACACTCCCCCAAAAGGCAAAATAAGGCAGTAGCCAAGTTTGTATTTTAACAAAATTATACACAAACCAAACCACGGCAATAGTACCCATAACATTGGTAATTACCATTTGCGCAATGTGGCCTACTCCCATTGCTACCATACCTGGTATGCGTTTGCGGGGCGATAAAAAAAATATTCGTCCACCATATTCGCCAATACGGTTGGGTGTAAAAATTGCCCAAGTTAAACCACAAAAAACACTTTCAACCGCTTTTAAAAGGGAAATACGTTCAACCCTTTTTACCAAATATCGCCATTTAAGACTCTCTAAAAACCAATTTAAAAGCATCATTAAAACAACGATACTTAATTTTATATAAACCTGTTTAGGGTTAAGGGTTTTAATAATTTTATAAAAATTTTCTAAGTTTTGATTAGTGTTAAGTTTGTAAACGATAAAAAAAGTAGCCAAAAGCAATACAGCAATTTTAATAACGAGGGTTAGTTTCTTTTTTTGTTGTACGGTCACTAGCTGGGTAGTTTTACACAATGTTAACAATTTAGCTTAATATTGCAGCTATGTTAAAGGAAAAATCCAAAGAACGTATAATTTTGGGTATCGACCCTGGTACAGCTGTTATGGGCTATGGTTTAATAAAAGAAACTGGCTCCCAAATAAAATTATTAAGTTTAGGGGTGGTAAAAATGACACATTTAGACAATCATCCGCTTAAGTTACAACGTATTTTTGAACAAACCACCAGTTTAATTGAACAATACCACCCCGATTGTTTAGCCCTAGAAGCTCCTTTTTATGGAAAAAACATACAAGTTATGTTAAAATTAGGTAGGGCGCAAGGCGTTGCAATGGCGGCTGGTTTGGCCAAAGGTTTGCCTATTGTAGAGTATTCGCCTAAAAAAATAAAACAATCTATTACGGGTAACGGTAACGCCACTAAAGAGCAAGTGGCAGCAATGCTAAAGCAATTGTTAAAATTTAACGAAACCCCCGAGTTTTTAGATGCTACCGATGGTTTGGCGGTTGCGGTTTGCCATTCGTTTCAAAAAATAACGTCGGCAGGTTCGGGCAAATCTTACAGCGGTTGGGAAAGTTTTGCAAAAGATAATTTAAAAAGGGTTAAGTAATGTAATCTAATGTATTTACTGGTAAAATTTAAAACACTTACTTTTTTACCGCTTCTTTGTATTTCAAATACGATTTTTTGATATAATTAATTGCATCATACTCATTCCAATATTTTATATCCACATATTTTGGGCGGTATACATACATAAATTCGGCAATATCGCTTTCATTAATATTGGTGTTGTTTTTAATTAGGTTTATATTAAACTTACCATCCACAAAACTTTCTCCGTTTTCGCGGGATATGTATTTGTAAAACGTTTTAGCATTTTTTGCATCCTTACTTAACAAATTTTGCAATGCCGTTAGCGGGTTAAAAATATACATTAAAAAGGGTGTTTTTCCGTTATTGTAAACCCCTTTCGATTTATAGCCAGCCAAAATCTCTTTCTGTTCTTGCTTTACCGATTTTGCTTTTACCACAACTTCGGTTAAAACAGTTGCCGTATTTAAATAAACTATAATGTTTTGTTTTTTAACAATAATTTTATCTAGCTCTTGAAAACCCGTTTTAGAAATATTTAATGTATCGCCTAAAGCAACCACGATAGCAAAAGTTCCAAACTCATCTGTTTGGGTGGTAGTTTGCTTATTTGTGTTGGCAATAGTTGCGTTTGCTACTCTATCGGTACTGTTGTTCTTAAATACTATACCTTTTACAATAAAGTTTTCTTGGGCTTGCGTATTGCACCACATAAGCAAAAGTATAGGTAGTAAACAATAGCGCATTTTCATATTTGTAGGCTTTAAAATAAAAACTCTTATTTCGCTTCAGAAAAAATCTAAAGTAAAATAAGAGTTTTTGTAGTATAACGTTTTTTAAATTAAGCCAATAACCTTATTGGTTCTTCTAATAAAGCTTTTAAAGTTTGTAAAAATTTAGCTCCAGTTGCACCATCAATCACTCGGTGATCGCAACCTAAACTTAATCTCATAATATTACCTGGTACAACTGCACCATTTTTAACCACGGGTACTTGCTGTATTGCACCAACAGATAGTATTGCGCCATCGGGCGTGTTAATAATAGATGTAAAATCATCAATACCAAACATTCCTAAATTAGAAACTGTAAATGTTGAACCTTCCCAATCTTTAGGTTGTAATTTTTTAGCCTTGGCTTTTTGTGCAAAATCTTTTACCTCTGCCGAAATGTGCGATAAACTTTTACCATCCGCAAACCTAACAACTGGTACCAACAGGCCATCTTCAATAGCCATGGCAACACCAATATTGGTATGTTCGTTAAAACGGATTTTGTCGCCTCTAAACGATGAGTTAACCGCCGGGTGTTGTTTCAATGCAATAGCAACTGCTTTAATTACAATATCGTTAAACGAAACTTTTACCGATGCTACCGTATTAATTAGTGTACGGGCGGCCATTGCACCATCCATATCAACTGTAATATTTAAATAAAAATGCGGTGCGGTAAATAAACTTTCTGCTAAACTACGGCTAATGGCTTTACGCATTTGCGAAACTGGCTTTTCAGTAAAACGCTCTTCACCAACAAATTGTGGAATAACTGGCGCTGGCGCAAAAGACTTTTCTGCTGGTGCTGTTGCAGTTTCGGCAGCCGGTTGGGCAGTTTCTTGTTTTGCAGCAGGCGTGTAACCTTCAACATCTTTTTTCACAATACGCCCACCTTCGGCTGTACCGGTTACCTCATGTAAATTAATGCCTTTATCTTGGGCAATTTTACGGGCCAATGGCGATGCTTTTACACGGCTATCATCGGTAGAAACTGTTTTTTCAGCTTCTTCAGTTGGTTTGGCTTCCGCCGATTTTTGGTCGCTTAATGGCGCATCTGCTTTTGCACTAGCGCTTTGATTTAATAGCGGAGTAATATCTGTACCAGCAACACCAACAATTGCAATAATACCATTTACCGGTACGGCTTCGCCTTCGGTTACGCTTAAATATAAAAGAGTACCGTCTTCGTAACCAACTACTTCCATAGTAGCTTTATCTGTTTCTACATCTGCCAGCGAATCGTCGGCTTTTACGGTATCTCCAATTTTAAAGTTCCATTTATTAATAACGCCTTCGGTCATGGTATCGCTTAAGGCGGGCATTCTAATTACCATTGCTGGGATGTTTGACGTATCAACATTTGCAGCAGTTGGTGTAACGGTTTCAACTTTTTGGGCCTCGGCAGATGCTTCGGTTATGGTTTCGGCTTTTGGTTGGTCGGCAGCAATAGCGGCTTTATAGTCTTCTCCTTCGTTGCCAATTACGGCAATGATTTCATCAACAGGTACAGCTTTGCCTTCTTCTAAGCCAATAAATAGAATGGTTCCGTCTTGAAAAGATTCGAAATCCATTGTTGCTTTATCGGTTTCAATTTCTGCTAAAACGTCGCCAGCTTTAACTTTGTCGCCCACTTTTTTATGCCATTTTGCTAATACACCTTCGGTCATGGTGTCGCTCATTTTGGGCATTTTAATTACTTCAGCCATTATATTTTACTGTTTTAAAATAGTTTTTTTTTGAATTTAATCTTTTACAAAAGGATAATTATCCTCAGCATACACATCTTTAAATAATTCTGATGCTTCTGGGTATGGAGATTCTTCGGCAAATTTAACAGCTTCTTCAACCACTGCTTTTACTTTAGCTGCAACGCCTTCAAACCAAGCTTCGTTTTCAAAATTATTATCAACTATGTGTTTTTTTACAATTTCAATTGGGTCTTTAGCTTTATACTCTTCAACCTCTTCTTTAGTACGGTATTTTTGAGGATCAGACATAGAATGACCTTTATACCTATACGTTCTAATTTCTAAAAATGTTGGGCCATCGCCATTTCTGGCTCGTTGTACGGCTTCATCCATTGCGGTATGTACAGCAACTGGATCCATTCCATCAACCGGCATACAAGGCATATCGTAAGCTAAACCCAATTTGTAAATATCGGTAATGTTAGATGATCTAGCCACCGAAGTTCCCATGGCATAACCGTTGTTTTCGCAAACAAAAACTACCGGAATTTTCCAAAGCATAGCCAAGTTAAAGGTTTCGTGTACTGCACCTTGGCGCACTGCACCATCGCCCATGTAGCACACATTTACATTTTTGGTACCTAAATATTGTTCGGCAAAGGCTATGCCAGCACCCAAAGGTACTTGCGCTCCCACAATGCCGTGGCCACCAAAAAACTTGTTTTCTTTATCAAAAAAGTGCATGGAACCACCTTTACCTTTAGAGCAGCCGGTAGCTTTTCCAAAAAGCTCGGCCATTGCTGCATTGGCCGACATACCTTTTGCCAATGGGTGTGCATGGTCGCGATAGGCGGTTATCATACTATCATCGTGGTTAGTTGCAGATATTGTTCCTGCAATAACAGCTTCTTGACCTATATATAGGTGGCAAAAACCACGTATTTTTTGTTGGCCGTATAACTGACCCGCTTTTTCTTCGAACTTTCTTAGTAAAAGCATAATTTCGTACCACTCTAGGTACGTATCTTTTGTAATAGCAACTGAACTCATTCGTGATTTTTGTTGTTAAATGCGAAAAAACAAATCTATCATTATCTAACCAAAAATAAAACCCTTTGTTAGCATTAAAATTGGTAATTTTTAAATAATATGTTAAATAGTTAAAACAGATAAATATTTGTTGCGTAAAACAAACATAAGTTTTACTTTTACACCCTTACAAAATATAATTTTGCTAAGGCCGTTTAATTAAAATGGTTAAATGAAATTAAATAATGAGTTAATGAAAAAATCCCTTATTTTATTGCTTTTTATACTAACATCATTTAGTGTAATTGGCCAAAATAGAAGCAATACCTCCGCTCAAAATCAAGAAAAAGAAGATACCAAAGACCCTGACAACTTAGCATCGCAATACTTTTCGCAAATAATGGGTGTAGCTATTTCGGCAACATCAAACACCAAAATGTATAAATTTATTTACGATTGGATTGGTACGCCATACCGCCTAGGTGGAAATAGTAAAAAAGGTATAGACTGCTCTAAATTTGCGTTTCAACTTTACAACAAAGCTTTTAGTACTATTATTGGCAACAATTCTAGAAATATTTTTAGTATGGTTAACCCAGTTGCGAAAACCGAATTAGAACAAGGCGATTTAGTTTTTTTTAAAATTCATAGTAGGGCTATTAGCCATGTAGGTGTTTATATCGGCGACAATAAATTTGCTCACGCATCATCAAGCAAAGGGGTAATGATTAGTAACTTAGAAGACCCCTACTGGACTAGATACTTTTATAAAGGTGGCCGCATGTTAGAGTCGTTTAAAAACGAATTGGACATAACAGAATAGGTTTAATTTTGTATTTTTCGTTTGTTGTTTAGTTTTAAATTTCATCTTTAGTTGTTTTAACTAAACCAATACCCGAAACAAAAAAAACAATTCCTAAAATTCCCCAAACTGTTAACTCGCGGTTGTTTCCTGTGTGCTGCACAAAAATTATTGCTGTATAAATTAAACCTATTATACCTAATACGGTTAATATTGTACCAAACGATCCTTTAACATTCATGATTTTTTATTTTTAATTTAGTTACAAATACTTTGCCACTAGTTTAAAATGTAACTTTAGGTGAAAAATATATTTATAATAATATTTTATTTTAGCCACCATAAATATTATAGTTTTATTTTTTCTCTCTAAAATAAAAGCATAGTTGTTTTAGTAGAGTATTTGAATTAGCGTATAGTTGTTAATGATAATTTTATACTTATTGCCAAACACAATTGTTTTTTTACAGCAAAAACTAAATTAGCATACATTATAATTATTTTTTTAAAGGTTAACTATAATGCTTTGTTTATTCAATCATTTGCTTAATTTTCGAGAATTAAATAACACTTAATAATTGCCCTCAAATTATGGAAAACATAAATAAAGATATACACGTATTTATTGTAGAAGACGATATTTATATGCAAAACCTACTTAGTTTTCATTTATCGGCCCAGTACACAATATCAATTTTTAGTAATGGTTTAGAAGCACTTACAAGCATACAGCTTGGCAACGTACCCGATTTAATACTAAGCGATTTAAACACTCCAGAAATTGGAGGCCTTGAGTTAATTAAACAAATAAAAGCAAGTGGTTTTTTTAGTTTTATTCCAATACTTATACTTTCGGGCGAAGAAAACTCTGATACAAGAATAAAATGCTTAAATGCTGGTGCCGATGATTTTATTGTGAAACCTTTTAATCCTCAAGAATTAGACGCAAGATTGAAATTAGTTTTAAAACGATTGGGTAAAATTATTTAATTTTTTTGTTAGTTATGGACACAAGCAATGCTAGTACGCATAAAACAATTGCGTTAATTAATGCAAATAGCCAAATTTTAAATTTTTTTAAAAGTTATAGTACCGATGATTTTGAAATCATTTCGTTTAAAAACGGATTTGAAATGCATGCTTACTGGGCAAAAGGTACTACACCTATAGATGCCGTTGTTTGCGTGGGTGAAATTATGTCTCCAATGGGTATTGCACTTTACCAAACATTGCTACAAAATAAGTTTTTAAATTTGCCATTTATTTTAGTTTCTAATTACGTTAACGATAACCTTAGGCTAATATGCTTAAAAGCAGGCATTGCCGATGTTTACACTAAACTGCCCGATAAAAGCGAAGATTTATTTTTAAGAATAAATTTTTTGATACAAAACTGGCAAAAAATCAATAATAATAGCCGTGTAACCGCTAAATTTCTAAAATATAAAGTTCCACTAGTTAAAAGAGCATTTGATGTATTTTTTAGTTCAATTGGTTTATTAGCGCTATCGCCATTGTTTTTAATAGTAATTGTGGCACTTAAATTAGAATCTAATGGGCCTGCATTTTATTTCTCGCTTAGGGCAGGTACGGGCTATAGGGTATTTAAGTTTTTTAAATTTAGATCAATGTTTGTAAACGCCGATCAAAAACTTAAAGATTTAAAACACTTAAATCAATATAATGCAAACTCCGATGTAGAAGAAAAATCAACCACACCTATTGGTTTATGTACAACATGTACTAATGCGGGTACCCGTTGCCAATACCCTATATATGCTGATAAAATAGAATGGTGCGAAAGAATCGGCTTTTGTGAAAATCAAAAACGACCCTAGAGTAACAAGGGTGGGTAATTTTATTAGAAATACAAGTATTGATGAACTGCCCCAACTTTGGAATGTTTTAATTGGCGATATGAGTATTGTAGGCAATAGACCATTGCCGCTATACGAGGCCGAAAAACTCACATCCGATAAATACGCATTACGATTTTTAGCACCAGCAGGTATTACTGGCCTTTGGCAGGTAGAAAAAAGAGGGAAAGGTGAAATGTCGGAGGAAGAAAGATTGTTGTTAGACAACCAATACGCTAAAAACCATAGTTTTACTAATGACATAAAGCTAATATTAAAAACTATACCTGCCTTGTTTCAAAAAGAAAATGTTTAAAATAAAATGCAATTAAAATATTATATATTAATTATATTATTGTTTTTAACCCAATTATTAAACGCACAAACAAAAGCTAATAACGATTTGATTTTTGTATTGGACGAGAAATCTGACATGCAAAGTCAGATTTTACCTTTAGATAGCATTATAGAAATTGCAATAAAAAAATCTTTTAGTGTTAAGTTTCAAGACGATTTAATTGATGCGGCAAAATATCAAGTAGATTTTGCTCAACGGGTTTGGACAAATAATATTGTTGGCTTTGTAGGCTACTCGGCCGGAAATCAAAACCTAATTTCGGCAAGCAATCAAAATGCTAGTACATTGGATGCAACCAATATAACAAACGGCTACCGAATGGGTGTTCAAATAAATTTACCTTTGTATGAATTTGTAGGTAGAAAATCAAGAGTTAATCTTTACAAATCGCAATATAACTCAACGGTAAACAAAAAAGAGGAAACCATACAGGAGCTTAAAAAAGAAGTTATACAAACTTATTATAGTATGCTCTATTATAATAACTTGGTTAATATACGGAGCGAATCTAAACAAACAACAATTAATCAATATTTAATTGCACAAAAGCAATTTAAAGACGGCTTAATTGATATTGCCGAACTCTCGCGACTAAAAACAATAGAGGTAAACTCAAGAGCTGATTTTGAAGAAGCAAAAAGACAGTTTTCTACACTTTATTTTTTGTTTGAAAACCTAGTTGGTGTGCCAATGCAACAATTAATATTAAAAAAATGAATTTAATACATTATTTAAAATTATTGTGGAGAAATATTATTTGGATAGTTATTGTACCTATTGCAACCGCAACTACTGTATATTTACTTACCAAAAAAGAAAAAAAAGAATATTTAAGTACAACAACCTTATATACAGGGGTAGCTAGCGGATACTCTATTGCAAGTACAGAAGACCAACGTATAGATTATTTTGCTGTAAACAATGCCTTCGATAATTTATTAGCAACCGCAAAATCCAGAGAAACAATTGAAGAGGTTTCGTTACGCTTACTGGCCGAACATTTGGTACTACAAAAACCCAATCCGCGTATTTTAGCCCAAGAAGGGTTTGAAAACTTACAACAATTAGCTAGTAAAGAGTTATTACAAAAAGCTGTAGCGTTAAAAACGAGTGCAAAGGTGTATGCGTATATATTGGATGTTTATAACTCTAAATCCAATAATAATATCGAAAAAATAGTAAACAAGTCAGGTACTTTTTACAACATTAACGAACTTAAATCAAACTTACTTGTTACTCGCATTAATGCTAGCGATATTATACAGGTTGTGTACACCTGTAACGACCCTGCAGTTTGTATGCGCACCCTACAACTACACAGCGAAATATTTGATGCCAATTATAAACGAATAAAATCAGACCAAACATTTAGTGCCGTACGTTATTTTGAAAACAAACTTGAAGAAGTAAAAAGAAAATTAAGCAAATCGGAAGACGAACTAAAAAAGTTTGGTAAAGACAATCAAATTATAAACTATTACGAGCAAACCAGGTACATAGCTGAGGCTAAAGAGGGATTACAAAAAGATATTTACGAAATTAAAGTAAGCCAAAGTGCTAGTAAAGACGCCTTAAAATTAGTTGAACTAAAATTAAATGATAGAGAAAAACAAATTACAAATAGTTTAGCTATTATAAAATTAAGGCAAAATATAGCAGCACTAAGTACACAAATAGAAAAAGCAAAGGTTTATGGAAACCCAAATAAAGTAGCTAACTTGGTTGCTAAGGTAAAAGAAACTGAAGATTCGTTACGGGTTGAAACAAACCAATACATTAATTTAAACTATACATTAGAAACAGTACCCCGCAATAACCTTATACTAGAATGGGTAAATAATGCGATTTCATACGATAAGGCCACAGCTGGGTTAGTGGTTTTAAAAGACCAAGAACAAAACTATTTAGACAAAATTGATGAATTTGCTCCGCTAGGTTCAACACTTAAACGATTAGATAGGCAAATAGATATTAACGAAAAAGAATTTTTATCCATCTTACATGCCCTAAACTTAGCTAGGTTAAGGCAAAGTAATATTTCACTAAATTCAAATATTGTAGTACAAGACAAACCCTTTTTTCCGCTAGAGGCACTACCATCAACCAGAAAGATGCTGATAATTGTGTCTTTTTTGGTCTCGTTTTTGTTGGTTGTAGCTGTTATAATTGCTAGAGAATTGTTAGATACTTCTATAAAAACTCCCGAAAATGCAAAAAAAGTTATTGATATACCTTTGGCAGGAGTATCGCTGTACCATGCTAATCCTCAAGAAACTGGCTATAAAAAAACCTTGGTGGAATTATTAACCGAGCAACTAATTAATACCATAATGCCCTATATTTCGGCATCGGAGTTAGAGAAAAAAAGATTACAAATAGGATTTATAACTACCCAAAACCAAGTATTTAACCTTGCCGATGTTGTTATTTTAAATAATGGATTAAAAGCACTATACAGCAACTTAGTTTGGGTTATACCCCAAGCTTACGAAAATGCGTTTGGTAGCGATACAGGAATTAACTTTTTAGTTTACACACCCAGCATAGAGCAGCTAAATTTTAAAGGCGTTGACGAACTGGCAAATACAAACCTTACTAACCACGATTTAGTGCTGTACATCACACCTAATTTATCAGAAAACGGTTTGCCTTTAGATATTATAAAAGCATCTAACCTTAATTTATTAGCAGTAAGTGCCCGCACCACTTGGCGAGCAATAGATAAAGAAATTCTTTTAAATTTAAGTAATTTAACGCAAACAATACCTGTATACACGTGGTTAATAAATACAAACGAAAGCGATTTAGACTCCATAATTGGCGAAATACCTAAAAAAAGGAGTTGGCTTAAAAAGAAATTAAGAAAATTATTAACATTAAATTTACGATAGCTTGAACAAGCCCAATACTACACAGCATATAATATGTTTTGCGCTACCTGCTTGGCATGCCGATTATTTACGATCAACGGTAGAGTTAATGAAATGTGCCGCAAATGATAACCTAGTAATTTACGTAGATTACGCTTATACATTTGGCGATTGCCTAAAAGCAATTTTAGGAAAAAAGGAATTAGATTGGAAACGGATTTTGGGCTTTAAAAATAGGCTTCAAAAAATTAGTGGAAATACCAATCAAGGGCTTTATCTTTTATCGCTTCCACCTATATTTCCATCATTTGTACTAAACAGTTACAAATTATTTAAGCTGGCCAATAAATTTAACGCCTTTTTAACAGGCTACTACATTAATAAGGCAGCAAAAAAACTTAAAATGAAGCAAATTATAAGTTTTAATGCTTTTCAGCCGTTTTTAGGATTATATTGGAAAATACAAAATGTAACTTTTAAAGTATATTATTGTTACGATGATTTTACAAATGTACCTTACTTTAAAAAATTTGCCCAGATAGATGAAAAAACATACATTTCTAAAGTAGATTTATTAATTGTAACATCAACCGAATTGAAAAAAATAAAATCGCAGCCCAATATACCTACCGAAATGGTACATAATGGGGTGCACTTTAATGCCTTTAACAAATATTTTAGCAAACAACCTGATTTTTCAAGTTTAGCACCAACTATTGGCTATACCGGAAGTATTGATAACCGCATTGATATCAATGTATTAGAGCCAGTTGTGAAAGATATGCCACATTTAAACTTTTTGTTTATTGGTAAAGTTTTCGAGCCAATGGTTTTTAACCGTTTATCCCAATATAATAATGTTACATTTTTGCCGCCTGTAGCTCCAGAATGTATACCCCAACTGCAAAGCAAAATTAATGTAGGTATTATTCCTTATGTATTAAACTCGCTTACCAAAGCTATTTACCCTTTAAAAGCAAACGAATATTTAGCAATGGGATTACCCGTTGTAATAACGCCTTTTGCAAGTTTAGGCTTGGCCGATGAAGTGGTTTATACGGCTATCAATAGTACCGATTTTAAAACCTGCCTGACATTAGCAATACAACCACAAAGCGAAGAAGTAATTAATAAACGCTTAGAAATTGCAAAAAATGCCGATTGGCAACAACGAACCAACCAGCTTATGGCTTATATATTAAAATACAAATCAGCAAGTGGGCTATAACCACTTTCATTGCTGGGTGGTTTAGTGTGTAATAGTTATTAATTGAATTCATTTTCAAAATCGGTAATTACTTTTGATAAAATATTGTTAAAATTGCTTATTAGAGGGACTAAATCGTGGCTTTTGTCGTCATCGGCCGCTAGCAACTCTATTCGTTTTATAACATTTGCCAATGATGTTATACCCATGCTTTCTAAACTTGGTTTTATTTTATGCGCTAAACCTTTAATTGCCAAATAATTTTTTTCGGCAATAAATTGATTTAATTCTTGTATGGTGGTTTTAGATTGATCACAAAACAAATCGACCATTTTTTTTATAAAACCTTTATCGTTTCGGCAAACTAAATTTAGCTGTGTTAAGTCGTACAATTTTTGCGAACCATCACCTATTTGGGAGCTTTTAGGGGTTTTAATGTCAATATTGGAATTATCGTTATCTGTATTTTGGTTTCTTTTGTTTAATTGCTTAATAATTGTTTTAATAAACTCTTCTTCGTTATATGGTTTAGGTATAAAATCATCCATACCAGCTTTCATACATTTTTCCATTTCGCCTTTAAGGGCGTTGGCGGTAAGTGCTATTATTGGTACATTTATTTTTAGTGTTTCTTTTATATGTTTTGTTGCTTCAAAGCCATTAAGAACTGGCATTTGAATATCCATTAATACTAAATCGATGTGGGTAGTGCTTACAATATCTATGGCTTCTTGCCCTGTTGCAGCTTCTAAGGTTATAACATCGTAATTTTGTAACAAAACACAGGCAACAATTCTGTTCATTTCATTATCGTCGGTTACTAAAATGGTTTTCCCTACAAGGTCTTTAGTAGAAACTAGTAAAGTATCTTTTGCAGGCAAATCGGCTTCGGTACCTTTTACAAAAGGTAGCGAAAACGTTATTTGGGTACCTACGCCTTTTTGGCTTTTAACACTTATTTCGCCTCCCATTAGTTTTACTAATTGGTTACAAATGTTTAGACCTAAACCAGTACCATTGTGTTTGCGACTTCCCGATTCGTATTCTTGACTAAATTTTGTAAACAGCCTTTTTTCAATAAAATCGCTATCCATACCTGCTCCAGTATCGGATATTATAACTTCTAATGTTTGAGAAATACCATCGTTTTGCAACAACGCACATTCTATTTTTATAGATCCATAGTCTGTGAATTTTATCGAGTTGCTTATTAGGTTCAATAAAATTTGATTAATGCGATATGGGTCACCAATTAATATAGGCGCAATTTCAAAGTAGTTAATATCACTAAGCAACTCTATTCCTTTTTCTTCGGCCCGGTATGCAAAAACCTGTATACTTTTATTAATAACATCTTTTAATACAAAGCCTATTTTTTCAATAACTAATTCCCCAGCTTCTATTTTAGACATATCTAAAATATCGTTTATAATAACCAATAAATTATCAGATGCCGAAAGTATATTATCTACATAAAACTGTTGCTTATCTACCAGTAACGAGCGATTTAGTTGCTTGCTCATACCCATAATTGCGTTCATGGGTGTTCTTATTTCGTGGCTCATATTGGCCAAAAAACTTTCTTTTGATCTAGACGATTCTAATGCTTGCTCTTTGGCTAAAATCAATTCAGCTTCAAGTTTCTTTTGTTTAGTTATGTCTAAATAGATGCCTACCGAGCCCGATAACCTTCCTTTATCGTCGTATTTTGGTGCGCCACTAATAAGCCACCATTTTAAGTTGTTGGCTTTATCTGTTACGGAAATTTCGTATGCATCAGAAATGCCCGCTTCCCTTAATAGGGTTTTTTCTTCAACTAATTTAACGTTATCACCTTTAAAAATAAAATCGGTAGTTTTAGCATCAATAAGTTCATCTAAACTATAGCCGCTCATATCGCAAAAACTTTGGTTTGCAAACACAATATGATCATCGTTATCTATTTCAATAAGCCCAAGGTTCATATTTGCAATTATATTTCTGTATTTTTCTTCCCTCATTGCTAAAGCAAGTTGGGTTTCTTTTTCTTGAGTTATATTGGTTATAATACCATTATAAATGCGGTCGCCTTCTGGGGTTGTATAGCCCAATTTCGAAGATAATCGTAACCAAATAAGCGGTTTTTGGGGGGCTAAAAATCTTCCCTCAAAAAAATACGGTTCGCTATGGTTAATAGTTTCAAAACATATTTTTTTCTCACGTTGTACATCTGATGGATGAATAACACCATAAAAATCACGTAATTGTTTTTCGGTTAAGCCTATTTTTAGTTCTGTGTGTGGGCTTATATAGGTAAATTCTTCTCGCCCATCGGTATAATATTTGTAATTATACAATATACCCGGTACGTTTTCGGCTAATGATCTAAATTGCTGCTCACTGTTCTTAAGAGCAGTTTCATTTTCTATTTTTTCTGTTATATCGGTATAACTCCAAAGATGACCTTTGTAAACATTATCTTGAAATATGGGGATATAAGACCGGTCGTAAAATTTATTGTTAGCTAGCTCTAATATTTCGGTGGTTACTAACTGTTTTTTTTCTAGTATTTCTTCTGTTCGGGCGGCAAAATTATCTGGGTTTTTAAATAAAAACTTACTTTTTGTTACCATATCTATACAGTCTAATCCATGTAAAGCTTCGGGTTGTAATGATATATCAAAAAGGGTACAAAAATGCTTATTGGTATAGGTTATTATACGCTTTTCGCTTTCTAAAAGTATCCCAGTATGTAAATTGTTGACTAACGATGTAAAAACAATTTCGGCATTTTGTTTTTCGCTAATTTGCTTGTTTATAAAGTTAGCTATTTGTAATAAATCGTCTGTTTTATCCATTGGTTCAATAATATTCGAACCAATTGCTTCTTTAAGTTTATTAACCGAAATCCGTTTTATTTCGTTTTCGTATTTTAGCTTATTATTTATTTCTTTAAATTCTTCTTCGCTAATTTCAAATGCTCTATTTGCTAGTTCACTATCTTTTTCGAACGATTGGTACGATTGATTAATGGCCGCACAAAATCCTAACACATCGTCATTATAAAGTAACGATGATGGTAAGAATTTATTAATTTGCGTTTGTAATAATTTATGGTAGTTCATAAAATTAAATTATAGTCATGGTTTGGTTATGTAATTTGCAGTTGATACCTTAGTTAAACAGCTATATTTAGCCCTACTAATAAAAATCAACAATCGCAATATTTGGATTAAGTTAATCTAAATTATCATCTATTTATTTATTAATTGATTTTTATGAAATTATTTTAGGATTTAACAATTTTACCATTAATTTATTTGAAAAAAAATAAATCATATAGTTTTATTAAAAAATTCTATCAATTAATTATATTTACAAATATAAACCTTTTCACTTTTAAACCTTATTGTTATGAAAAAACTGCTACTGGCTCTAATAATTGTAGCTTTGGCCACTGCGTGTAAAAAAAATCGTTATGACGTTGCAGAAGAGGGAACTCAAAACCCCACAGCAATTGCCCCTATTGATTTTAAATTTGCAACTACTAAAAAGTTAAAAATTAATTTGACCCTCAAATCTAATAACGACCAACCTATTAAGGGTGTTTTAGTGTCTTTTTATAGTAACAAACCAAATAATACCGAACCATTATTGAAACAGATTACCGATGTAAATGGTAATATTAATGTTGATATTTCTGTTCCTGCGTATACAGATACATTAATAATCGACCCTAAATATGTAGGATTAATGAGAAACGCAAAAGCAGTAATTACCAATAATGGTATTGACGCTACAATTGGCGGTAAAAATGGGTACAGTGGTAGCATAGTAAAATTAGCTTCAAATAGAGGCGTAAATAAAATACTTGCTTTAGATGGTTTTTTTGGTAAAAGAAGAACTTTAAGCTCAAATTTTGAATATTTAGGCACTTATGATAATGATGGTGTGCCTAATTATTTAGAAGCCCAATCCGACACTATCGGCTCAAGGCTTTTATCGTACATCAACGCATCGCTACCCGAATCTCAAAACGTAAGTGAACACCACCCTCAGTACTTACAATCTGGTACCACGGTTGATTTAAACATTGTTTCCCTTGCCGATGTTTGGATAACTTTTGTAAGCGAAGGGGCGGGTTATCAAAATAGTTTAGGCTTTTATACATACCCTACTGGCAACCCTCCACAAAGCGAAGCTGATATTTCCAACATCAAATACATTTTCCCTAACGCATCTTTACCAAACGATGGCGGTAACTTACCTTCTGGTAGTAAGGTTAACATAGGCAGGTTTACTCCTGGTACATCAATTGGGTTTGTTGTGCTTGCAAATGCTTGGGACTGGAGTACCCAAACAGTAGACCAAAATTCGAATAGGTTTTATACCACATCGGCTTGCAACCCCGAGACAGATAATGAGTTAAAAAAACACTCTGTTTTACTGTTTGATGATATATTAAATATATTTTTAATTGGTATGGACGACCAAAATAGAGAACAAGGAAGCGACAATGATTTAAACGATATTTTATTCTATGCCTCTTCAAACCCTGTTACAGCTATTTCTGACGGAAATGTTAGACTTATTGATACCCCAACCGATACAGATGGTGATGGTGTAACAGATACCAACGACGAATTTCCAACTGACTCAAGAAAAGCCTATACCAATTACTACCCCAGCCGATGGAACATGGGCACTTTATTATTTGAAGATTTATGGCCAGCAACAGGCGATTATGACTTAAACGATATGGTGGTGGGTTACAAGTATAAATATATTACCAATGGGCAAAACGCAGTTACAGAATTAGAAGCCGATTATATAATTAAAGCAGTAGGCGCATCATACATTAATGGATTTGGAGTTGAATTTCCATTCGCCAGTAGCCTTATAAGTAATGTAACAGGCCAGCGTTTAATAAGTAACTATATTACGCGTAATGCAAACGGAACCGAGCAAAACCAAACCAAAGCGGTTATTATTCCTTTTGATGATTATAACGCATTAATTAAAAGACCAGGTGGTTTCTACATAAATACCGAAAATAGTGCAAATGCGCCAAAAGTTGCCAGCGAAACTGCACATATTGTAATTACATTTAACAATCCAATTTCAGCTTCTGTTTTTGGGACACCGCCTTTTAATCCATTTTTAATAAGCAATAAAAGAAGGGGCTACGAGGTACATTTACCTGGCAAAACGCCCACCAATTTAGCCACCCCAAATTTGTTTAATACTTTACAAGACAACTCACAACCAGGTATTGGCTTGTACTACAAAAGTAAAGATAGCTGGCCTTGGGCTTTAGATTTTATGGATCCTTTTGATTATCCATCAGAAGGTAACGCAATAAATAAAGCTTATACACACTTTTTAGAATGGGCAAGAACCGGCGGGAACTCATACCCTGATTGGTATTTAAACACTGGCAATAATAGAAATAACCAGTTTATATACAATAAATAAATTAGTTAATAAATAGAACGAGCATCTTAAAAGTTTAAGGTGCTCGTTTTTTTTTTCAACTTTTTAAATAAATATTACCTGAGCTCGACTGTTAATTTTAAAGTAACTCGCTGTTTATTAAGAGTGTAAACTGTGTTTTGCGTTAACGACAGAAGCTTCATCCTTTATTTACGTCGAATCTCCGTTTCGAGGTGGGTGGCATAAATAAATATAAAAAAGGTATAGCCCTTCCTTTGTCAGGATAAATTCCGATTGTGTTTTAACGCCCTAATCATTACGAAAACAATATTTTTAATCGAACTCTGGTAAATATGTTATAAATGGGAATAAAACATTAAAAAACGGATACAAAACATTAAATTGGCACAGCATAATCAACTAAAAAAAATAAAAAATCTTATTATAATTTTTAAGCACAATTGCCCCAAATATATCTTTCTAAATACAGAAATATTAGATTCTCAAACATTTTAGCATTATGGATTAGTTTTTTGTAAGTTTGATTTTTGCCTTTGTTATTTGTGTAGAAATTATCAGAAACTTGTTTTAAAACCGGTATAAAAAATAAAAAAATATAATAAAGCACTCGTTATTTGCTAACCATTCCATTGTGATAAAAAAAATAATTAACAGTAATACAGTTTGGTCACTTGTATCCAACGGTTTAATTGCTCTACTAGGCTTTATTAATTTAGGTTTAATTGCCCGCCAATTCTCGCAACCCGATGCCGGCATGTGGTTTATGCTATTAACAGTTTACACTTTATTAGAAATGCTTAGAAGCGGTTGGGTACAAACACCATTTGTTAGGTTTTATATACTTGCCAATAGCCCCAACCAACAACTAAAACTAATTGCTGCTGCTTGGCAATTGTTACTTGCTATTACACTATTTCTATCGCTTTTTATAATTCCAATAAGTGTTTTCAATATTCAAATATCGCCCGCTTTTAGGTTAGCCCAAAACTATACTTTACTATGGCTTATTACGGCATTGCCCTATCAAATAGCACAGTGGCAATTACAGGCAAAAAGTATGTTTAAAAAATTAGCAATTGTTAAGCTAGCTTTTACACTAAGCTTTACAGCTATATTACTTATACAAGCAAAGTATAATTTAGGCATAAACAATTTGGCTTTATTATATGCTTTAATACAATTTTTAGTTGGCCTTACCGCTGCTTTTTGTGGTTGGTTAAAATTTGGTATTTGGCAAACAAAACTTAGCAACGAAAGAAAACAACTATCAAACTTTGGTAAATACAGTATGTTTACAATGATAACTGCCAGTTTGTTGCGCAGTTCCGACCAGTTTTTAATAGCCACGTGGCTAGGGCCAGCGGCAGTTGCAATGTATGCAATACCACAAAAATTAATCGAAGCTATTGAAATTCCAGTACGTTCATTTGCATCAGTAGCCGCAGCAAAGGCAACCATTTTGTATAACGAGAACCAATTTTCAACCCTTCGTTTATTTTTTTATAGGGAATGTGGTATGCTGTTAGCAATTATTTTACCCATTATATTGCTATTTTTTTTCTTCCCAACTTTTATTGTAAACTTATTAGGTGGTAGTAAATATGAGTCATCCTCAATACTGTTACAAATTTTTTGTGGCTATACTATATTAATTCCGCTTGATAGGTATTGCGGTTTACTGCTAGATGCTGGTAACAGGCCACAAAAAAACACACTTAAAGTTGGTTTAATGTTATTAATAAATGTTATAGGTGATATAGCAGCATTATA
This sequence comes from Sphingobacteriales bacterium, assembly GCA_004294495.1. Taxonomy (GTDB): domain Bacteria; phylum Bacteroidota; class Bacteroidia; order Sphingobacteriales; family Sphingobacteriaceae; genus Pseudopedobacter. The sequence continues at coordinate 6,037 of REAS01000056.1, read as the reverse complement.
CTTTGGTGCGGGTGTTTACGGTGTTGCAGCTGTATCTACTGTCACTTTTATATTTGGTATTATTGTAGGATGGTATCAACTTAAAGATGTTTTAAAAACTTTCTCGGCTACTTTATTGTGGCAACAAGGTATTGTTCACCATATAAAAACTTTTAAAAAATAAGTTTAATAGGTAAGAATGCAAACAAAAAATACATATTTAAATATTATTCAAAAAATTGCACCTACTTTATTAGTAGGTGCAATTTTTGGTTTGTTTATTGCCAAAGTGGGTTTAGTTGGTACTGGCGGTTTAATGGCCTTGCCTTTTGTAATTATGTTTTTGGTTTTGTTAACTAATAACCCACATATTGGCTTATATACTGTTATGTACATAGGGTTTTTTGCCAACGGTGTTTCTAGATACTCGGCTGCCCCAATAGGGCTTAGTGTTGATGTTGTATTACTGATAACATTAATATTAGGGTTTTCAAAATCAAATAATGACGATAGAAATAGGCTAAACAATCCATTTGTTTATGGCATTGCTGTTTGGGTTGCGTTTACCATATTTGAAATTATAAACCCACAATCAAGAAGCATTTCGGCTTGGTTTTTTGCAGTAAGAGGTACTTCATTATATATGATTCAGCTAATAATACTCACAGTATTATTAATGAATAGCGAAAAAAAACTACACACTTTTTTAAATATTTGGATTGGATGGTCGGCTTTAGCGAATTTATGGGCAATGAAGCAAATGTATCTTGGGCTAAACAATGCCGAACAACAATGGTTAAACGCTGGTGCTTATAAAACACATTTACTCTTTGGAAAACTTAGAGCTTTTTCTTTTTACTCTGATGCTGGGCAATTTGGTGCAGCAATGGCTCATATGCTTTTAGTTTGCGTAATATTAGGATTTGGACCATATAAATTTAAACAAAAAGCAATTTACTGGGGTTTAGGTATTTTTTTTATGTGGGGAATGGCAATCTCTGGTACACGCGGAGCCTTAATTATCCCTTTATCGGGCATAATGGTTTATTTGCTACTAAGTAGAAACTTTAAAGTTTTAATTATTGGTGTAGTTACCGTTGGGTTACTGTTCTCGGCTTTAAAATTTACCACTATTGGCAGTGGAAATTACGATATACAACGAATGCGAAGTGGCCTTAATCCTAACGACCCCTCTTTACTTGTAAGACTTGAAAACCAAAAAAAAATAAGCGCCTATTTAACCAGTAGGCCTTTAGGAGGTGGAATAGGATCGGCTGGCTATTGGGGGCAGCGATTTTCTCCAGGAACGTTTTTGGCCGAAACTCCAACAGATAGTTGGTATGTTCGTATTTGGGCAGAAACAGGCATTATAGGGCTTACAATACACCTGGCAGTATTATTTGTTTTTCTATTAACGGGGTTAATTGTTATATTTAAAATGAAATACAATATTAAAAATCGCCAAACGGCAATTGCCCTATTTGCCGGCTTTGTAGGTATTGCGCTTGCAAGCTATGGTAATCAAGTTTTGGGGCAAACACCAACAAGTGTGGTGGTTTTTATGAGTTTGGGATTTATTTGGCTACTTTATAAGTGGGATATGCCGTTAAATAATAGTTCTTTACCTTAAAATAATTTTAATGAATAATACAATTACCCCCCCTTTGGTTTCAATTATAACTGTTAATTATAATACGGCCCAAGTAACTTTAGAATTGCTACAATCGCTCTCGAATATTACTTATAAAAATATTGAAATTATTGTAGTTGATAACGCATCAACCGAAAATTGCGATAGCATACCGCAACAATTTAAAAACATAACATTTATAAAAAACCCCACAAACCAAGGTTTTGCAGGTGGAAACAACAGAGGTATAGAAAACGCGAAAGGTGAAATTTGTTTGCTAATTAATAACGATACCGAAGTAGAGCCTAATTTTTTAGAACCCATTGTTAACCTTTTTCAAAAAAATGCCAACATAGGTATTGTAAGTTCAAAATTATTGTATTACAATTCTAAAAATGTTATTCAGTATGCTGGCGGAACGCCCATTAACCCATTTACCGCCCGCGGAAAGTTTATTGGCACAGGTGAAACAGATACAAATCAGTATTGCGAAGAAGTAAAAACGTATTTGGCTCACGGTGCAGCAATGGCTATACATAAAAAAGTGTTTAACAAAATTGGCTTATTGCCCGAAATGTACTTTTTATATTATGAAGAGCTTGATTTTAGCGAACACGCACAAAATGCAGGTTTCGAAATTTGGTTTCAGCCAAAATCGGTGGTTTACCACAAAGAATCTATGAGCGTAGGCAAACTAAGTAGTTTAAAAGTTTATTACCAAACTAGAAACAGGTTGTTGTTTATACGAAGAAATATTTTTGGATTTAAAGGATTTATAACTAGGATATTTTATATATTCGTTTCAATACCTATTGCAATTATTAGGTACTTACTTGCCAACCAAAAACAATACGTTGTAATGGTTTTAAAAGGTTTAGTTTGGAATTTTAATTATAAAAACCAACCCAATTTATGATGCTATACTTACACGTTGTTATAATTTTTATATGTTTTACAATTTTTATAGTACTTGCGTTGCAAGGGCTTTATCTTTTTATTTTTGCAGTTGCAGGCTGGCTAATTAAAGAAAAAAAATATGCTACCGCAAAAGATATTGGCTCTTTTGTAATATACATACCATCTTACAAAGAAGATAGTGTAATTGTTGAAACAGCAAAAGCTGCTTTAAACATAAATTATCCTAACAATAAGTTTCATATAGTAGTAATTGCCGATTCGCTACAAGAAGTGACTTTACAAGCATTAAACGCATTACCCATACAGGTTGTAAAAGTTGATTTTGAAAAAAGCACCAAAGCTAAAGCCTTAAACGTTGCCTTACAGCAAACCAAAGAAATATTTGATTATGCACTAATTTTAGATGCCGATAATGTTTGCGACAGCCAAGCGCTTTATAAATTAAACGATGTTTTAAATGCCAATTTTTTGGTAGTGCAAGGCCAACGATTAGCAAAAAACACCAACACTTCTTTTGCGTTGTTAGATGCTATAAGCGAAGGTATAAACAACCACATATTTAGAAAAGGGCATACTGCTTTAGGTTTATCGGCGGCCATTATAGGCTCGGGGGTGGCTTTAAATTTTGCACTTTTTAAATCTATTATGCCACAAATTACAGCTATTGGAGGGTTTGATAAAGAGATGGAATTGCAGCTTTTACGCAAGCGCATTAGATTTGGTTACGCCCAGCAAGCGTTAATTTACGATGAAAAAATAACCCAACAAGCGCATTTCGAAAGTCAACGTCGTAGGTGGCTTTCGGCACAATTACACTATATGCAACGTTATTTTTTAGATGGTTTTGTGCAGCTGTTTAAAGGCAATTTCGATTTTTTTGATAAAGTTATACAAACCCTTTTATTGCCTCGTATTTTAATTATTGGCATAATGCCAATAATTGCTTTACTTTCATTAGTTCTTCCAACCGGCTTGCCACCCACATATTGGTTTATTTTATGGCTTATTACTTACTTTTCCATTTTTATAGCTATCCCAAAATCGTACCTTAATAAGCAATTATTAAATGCTATTTTTTCTTTACCTGTGGCATTTTTAAGTATGTTTAAATTATTTTTTAAATTAAAAGGAGCAAACAAAACCTTTATACATACCCCACACGGCGAAACCAATAATCAAAAAACAATATGAAAATTGCTATTGAAGCACAACGATTATTTAGGGCTCGCAAACATGGTATGGATGTGGTTGCCTATGAGTTTTTGCGGAGATTACCCGCCCAAAATGATAGCAACCAATACCATATTATAGTTAAAAACGATGTAGATAATTGTATTAAACCCAGTAAAAATAAATTTATACACCCATTAAAAGCAATATTTTATCCATTATGGGAGCAGTTTTTACTCCCTAGTTTTTGCAAAAAAATCAATATAAATGTATTGCATTGCACAGCCAATACCGCTCCTGTTTTTTATAAAAAGCCGCTAATTTTAACGCTACACGATATTATATTTTTACAACAAAACAACTTTAGTAACAAGGGAAGCTGGTACCAAAGCTTAGGCAATACCTACCGCAGCTTAGTGGTGCCAATTGTGGTAAAAAAAGCAATTAGAATAATTACAGTTTCGCAATATCAAAAAGATATTATTGTGCAAAAACTAAATATTTTGCCCCAAAAAATTAGTGTCATACACAACGGGGTAGATGAACGCTTTTTTAGCACTCACACTGCATTAGAAATACAAAATACACTTTTAAAATACGACATTAAACCCGGATATATTTTTTTTATGGCTAATACCGAGCCTAGAAAAAACACCGTTGGCGTGTTGCAAGCGTTTGCGCTATTGTGTACCCAAACCACACAGGCACCTAGGCTTGTTATAAAAGGACTAAATAGCACACAGTTAAAAAGTTTACTAGAAATACACCAAATTGATTTAATTGGTTATGTTGATTATAACGATTTGCCATTAATTTACCAAGGGGCTACTATATTATGGTTTCCATCTATAAGCGAAGGTTTTGGTTTACCCATTATTGAGGCTATGGCAAGCGGTGTGCCTGTAATTACATCAAATTTATCGTGTATGCCCGAAATTGCTGGTGATGCCGCTATATTAATTGACCCACTAAATTTCAAAACTATAGTTGAAGCAACTTTAACACTTTTAAACGACTCGGCTTTATATAATCAAATTGTATTAAAAGGTAAAAAGAGAGCATTAGATTTTACTTGGGATAAGGCCGTTAAAAAGCTACTATTGGTATATAGCGAAATCGAGAAACAAATATCATTATGAGTATTTTAAGCAAAATAAACAAAAAAGCAAATAGCATAGCGTTAGAATATTACGAGCGTTTGCCCCAAACCACCACCGAAAAAGTAAAGGTGTATGCCTTACTTCTGCTTAGTATTTTTAATGGGATTTTACGGTTACTTAATGCAAAATACAGGCTTAGAAACTGCCAAGTAGGTAAAATGGTAACCGTTAAAGGAAACTTAAAAGTTAATGCGAGAGGTAAAATTAGTATTGGTGATAATTGTAAAATATGGTCGCAGTTAGGAATTACCCAAATATCGGCTGGTCCAAGAGCCACAATATCTATTGGCCAAAATACATTTATCAACACAGGTACAATTATTACTGCCCGTTCGCTTATACAAATAGGGCAAAATTGCCAAATTGCTAATCAAGTAATTTTAATGGACAATGATTTTCATGGGGTAGATAGCCGAGATGTTGCGCCTACAAAAGAAGCCATAATCATTGGCGATAATGTGTGGCTAGCTACAAGAGTAATTGTGCTTAAAGGTGTTACAATTGGCGATGGCTGTGTAATTGCATCGGGCGCAGTTGTAACAAAAGATATACCACCATACAGTTTAGCTGGCGGTGTACCTTGTAAAATTATTAGAAACATTCAAAAACAAACTCCCTAATGGTTAGTATCGAAATATTTTTTTGGCTCGCATTTTTTATCGTATGGTATGCCTTTATTGGCTACGGTATATTAATTACCTTATTGGTAAAATTAAAAACTAAAAACACTACTCAATTAACCCCAATAACCGATTGGTTGCCTGTTACATTGGTAATACCCTGTTTTAACGAAGCCGATATTATAAACGAAAAAATTCAAAACTGTTTAGCTTTAGCTTATCCTGCTAATAAGCTAAAAATAGTGTTTATTACCGATGGTTCTACCGATAACTCGGGCCAAATAATAGCGCAATATCCCGAAATTTTGTGGCTACATAGCCAAGCTAGAGAGGGCAAAAGTGCCGCCGAAAATAGGGCAATGCTACATGTTAAAACCCCCGTTGTTGTGTTTACCGATGCCAATACAACTTTAAATGCCGATGCCTTAAAAAACATTGTTCGCCATTTTTATAACCTTAAGGTTGGCTGTGTATCGGGCGAAAAACGTGTAATTACAGAGGTTACAGATGGTGCAAATGCTACCGAAAGTTTATATTGGAAATACGAATCGTACCTTAAA
>REAS01000055.1 GCA_004294495.1 Sphingobacteriales bacterium | reverse complement strand
TATATACTACTTAAAAATACAACAAAAAGCGCATATAAAAAAATCATTTTTGATTAAAATATCGTGTACTTTTGCTTAAGTAAACGACATTGAATTATTTATTCTTAATATCTAAACTTTCCGAGCAAAATATCACATATTTAAGATGATTTAAATTCACTTTATAATTTAAATCATTTGATTTGCTTGTGTTAATTAGTCTTTATACTATAAACCTTAGTTCGAATAATAAATGTTGTTTTTGTAATGATTAGGGCGTTTTAACACGCTCTTCGCTCTATCTCGTAAAAAAAGGATGCCGCTGCGATCGTTAACGCAAAAAATAGTTTATAATATTGATAAACAGTAATTTATATTATAATTAACAATCGAACTCAGGTTATAAAAACCTAAATTATGGTTTTAAATTCGTGTATTCGTGGCCATTACAATCACGTGTCAAAAAAAAACTTAGGGCTTTGCCCTTATTTATTTGCCACGAATTCACAAATTTTGATAGTAAAAGTTTTTGAAAAGTCTGTCTATTAGTGAGTATAAGCTTTATTTTAAATTTTTATTTGCGCCGAAACTTTAGTTAATATTTAAAAGTTTTGGCAAATAATTTTTGCTTAATTTGGTACATTATTTACAATTGATGAAAAAAACATACATATTTTATATTTTATTTACTTTTTGTGTTTTAAACACATTTGCACAATCGCAAAGCAATAGCACTTATAGTGTGGGGTTAAATTTATTTTCTTATGGTCAAGTTCCTAAAATATTAGATGAAGTACGTATTGCCGATAGCTATCAGTCTAGTATGTTTAACGGCTTAATTGCCAAATTTAACGATAACCAAATTAGTTACCGCTTTTTAGCAAGCCGGTATTTTAAAAAGGATTATAGTTTTTATAACAGTTGTAAAACATGCGAATTTGTTAAAGGTAAATACACCAGTTATGAGTTTAAAATGGGTTTCGAAAAGAATTTGATATATGCCCAATTACAACCTTTTTTTGGTTTAGATTTAGGGTATAAGGATGCCATTTTTAACGGACTAGCAACTGATGTAGTAAGCAAGAATAATTTATACACTGCTGAGATACAAAAAAAAGGAGCTGTGTTTTACCCTTTTTTAGGTTTAAAATATACCCCAACAACCCATATTACATTTAGTGCCGAAAGCGGTTTAAATCTATATTATAATTTTATAAAAGAAATAAAACGATACCCAGATGCTAATAAAACCATTAACACTAGAAATACAAACGATTGGGAGGTATTAACCCAGCCATTAGGTATGTTTAGTATTCAGTATAATTTTGGCACAAATTAAAGTGTATTTAATGCAACAGGTAATATTTTGCCGTTGTAAAACTTATGGCCTGTAAGTGCAAAATTGGCAATATATTGCCCCATTTCAAAAGCCATTACTGGAGAGTTATAGCCCGGAAATGCTTGTTCTAACATTTCTGTTTGTGCGGAACCAAGTGCTAAACAGTTAACACTAATTTGGTAACGTAGCAATTCCTGAGAAAAACATTGGGTTAAATTATGTAGAGCAGCTTTACTTGCCGAGTAGGCTGATAAACCTTCAAATTTTGAACTATCTTGAAATCCTCCCATAGAGCCAATATTTAAAATATGGGAGTGTTTATCCATTATGCTAAACAAGTTTTTAGTCATATTTACATGGCCTAAAACATTGCACTCAAACATATTTGCAAAATCGGTAGCGGTAGTTTCTAAAAATGGTTTATTAATTAATATACCAGCGTTATTTATTAAAATATTAAATGTGCCCCATGTTAGTTTAATAAATTGTTGCAATTCGTTATAATTCCCACTTACAATATCAAACGTTAAAACATAAATTTGGGCATTAGGATTTAAGCTTAGAACAATTTTTTGCAAATTAGCTAGCTTCTCCTCATTTCTGGCAATGGCCAAAACTTTATGCCCTTTTATAGCTAACTCTATTGCCGTTTCGAAACCAATACCGCTACTTGCACCGGTAATAATAATTTTTTGTGTTTCAATTTGTTCATTTAAAAACGAAGATTGCATAATGTTATTTAGTTTTTTTAAGCAAACTTATGTTGCTTTAAATTTTAGAGTAGTTAAAAATTAATTGCCTGTTGCAGATATTTATTTCTTGTTAAAATCTAACCTTAAAGAAAATATGTTGCTATAAACAGCAGCACTTTGCCCACCAATGTTGGTAAGTGCATAATCAATAGAAAAGCTTTTAATTTTAATTCCTAAGCCTAAATTTGGTTGAAATTCTATATTTTTTTTACCGTTAAAGTCGGTGGTTTTTTGTATATTATTAACGCCGGCTCTTAAAAAAACAATTTTTTTAAAATCGGCTTCCAAACCTAAAGTGGGGTCTAAACTTACAGGGTTGGCAGCTATTAAAACGTTACGCTTACCATCGGTAGTTAAATTAAAGTTGGTTTCGGTGGTTAACCCAAAGTTTTGTCCAATTTTGCTGTAGTAAGCGGCGCCCAAAATAAAACGTGGCAAAGTTATTTCGTTACTGTTTTGGGGAATTGCATTTCCTGTAGCCTGATATATTGACGAAAACTTATCCGCATTATAGCTCCAAGCGTTAAATGTGGTGGTAATATCGCGGCCTACCGCAGCAAAAGTAAAATTATTAAGTTTGTATTGCGCACCAACATCAATTCCAAAACCGTACGATTTTCCAAAATCGCCAACTGTACGGTGAACAATTTTTACGTTTGCGCCATAGCTTAAATTTATAATTTTTTTAGAACTGCGGGCATAGCTAAATAAAAAGGCATAATCTGCAGCCGAAAATGATTTTACACGGTCGTAATTTATATTCCCATCGGCATCAATTAATTCGTTTGTATCTGGTATATCATCAACCCCAAAACGAATAAAAGATGCACTAACAACGGCAGTTTTATCGGCCACAAAGGTTGCAAATGCAGCATAATCATATTTGGCAACCCCAGCAAAATACTCTGAATGCATTAAACTAAGCTGATGGTCGGTTTGCATTTTTACCAAACCAGCAGGGTTCCAATATGCTGCATTAACATCGCTTACAGATGCGGCAACCGCCCCCCCCATACCAAAAGCTCTTGCGCCAACACCAATTTGTAAAAACTCGTTACTATATTTTGGCGCTTGTGCAAAAGTGCAAAAGGGCAATAAAAATAGGGCGGTTAAAAAACGTTTAATCATTATTTAAGCTTTTTGCAATGTGGGCAAATATAAATATAAAATCTTGTGATAATTTTAATTTGTACTGCAACAATATATATGTTAACTCGGTTTCTTGTTGTGGGCTAAGTGGCTTATCCCAAACTCTCATACAAATACGTTTTAACGAGTAAGATATTTTATCGGCATCGGCGTAAGCCAATAAATATTTTTCGTTTTTAAAAGACGCGTAAAATTTTAAAAATTTGGGTATGTCTTCTAATTTGTTAATTTCTAAAAAGGAAATTAAATCATGGTCGTTAACTTGGTTAAGTTGTTGGTAAAGTTGTTCTACATTAATTAATTGGTTAGTAAGCAACAAGCTATCTAACAGCAATTCTAGGCTAATGTGTGCCAAAAAAAAAGGTTTTATAGCTGTTGTTTTTAAAGTTTCAAGTAACTCTAGTTTAAGTTGATGTTGGTGGTGTAAAAAAAAATCTGACGAGTGAAAAAGTTTATCAACAAGTAAATGTTTTTTCCATCCTTTTAATAAATGTGTGTGATTATGATGAGAAAATAGGTTATGGTTTTGTTTTTCGGGATAAATGTTCCAGTGTTTATTTGCATTTTTTACTAAATCGGGTAAAAAAGCCCCTAAAACCTGATAGGAGTTGGCATTGTTACGATCGAAATAATAATGCGATAAAAAATTCATAAAAAGTTTATCAAAAAAAACAATTGCTTACTAAACTTATATATTTGCTGCTTTTACAAGGTAGTATTTTTATTTTGATATGATGAATTTTGTTGAAGATTTACGCTGGCGTGGTTTATTGCATGATATTATGCCCGGCACCGAAGAAAAACTTGCTGAAGGTGTAACTGCAGGCTATATTGGGTTCGACCCCACAGCCGATTCGTTACATGTAGGTAGTTTATTGCAAATTTTAACTTTAGTAAGATTTCAAAAAGCAGGGCATAAACCTTTTGCTTTGGTGGGTGGTGCAACGGGTATGGTGGGCGATCCATCTGGAAAATCGGCCGAGCGAAATTTACTTTCCGAAGATATTTTAAACCACAACCTAGCGGGAATTAAAAACCAATTAGAACAGTTTTTAGATTTTGATTGTGGGGCAAACAGTGCAGAAATTGTTAATAATTACGATTGGTTTAAAAACTTTACCTTTTTAGATTTTATACGCGATGCCGGCAAACATATAACCGTAAATTATATGATGGCAAAAGATTCGGTAAAAAAACGGTTAGAAAGCGAAGTGGGAATGAGTTTTACCGAGTTTAGCTACCAATTAGTACAGGGCTACGATTTTTATTACCTATGGAAACATAAAAATTGTGTTTTGCAAATGGGTGGTAGCGACCAATGGGGGAACATTGTTACAGGCACCGAATTTATTAGGCGTAAAGATGGCGGCGAAGCTTTTGCGATAACATCACCTTTGATTAAAAAAGCCGATGGTACTAAGTTTGGTAAAACCGAAGGCGGTAATATTTGGCTTAGCGCCGATAAAACTAGTCCTTACCAATTTTACCAATTTTGGCTTAACGCAAGCGATGCCGATGCCGAAAATTATATAAAAATATTTACTTTCTTTACTCAAAACGAAGTGGAAGAGCTAATTAATAACCATTTAGAATCTCCCCACCTTCGGCTTTTACAAAAAACTTTAGCTGCTGATATTACCACCCGAGTACACGGGCAAAATGCTTTAGAAACCGCTTTAAAAACAACCGATTTTTTATTTAATAATGGCAGTTTAGATTTTCTTAAACAATTATCAACGCACCAAGTTTTGCAAATTTTTGAAGGTATACCACAGTTTACTATCAACAAAGACGAGATAGAAACGGGTATTGAGGCACTTACATTATTTGCAGAACGTACCAAAATTTTTACATCGAAGGGAGAAAGTAAAAAGATGATTGATGGTGGTGGGGTTACGGTAAATCGAGAAAAAGTTACTTTAAGTAGTAAAATTTTTAGTGAATTAGATTTAATTAACAACCAGTTTTTAATTGTACAAAAAGGAAAAAAGAACTATTTTTTGGTTATAGCAAGTTAAATTTATAACCTAAAATGCAATTCAACCTCGTTACCAGTTGCATTGTAAATGCATTGGTCGGCCAGTTTTTTCATAATATACACCCCTCTTCCAGTTAAATTTTCGAGGTTTTCGGGTGCGGTTGGGTCGGGTAAAATATTAAAGTTAAAACCAGCACCCTCATCTTCTACAATGCAAATCAATTTGGTATTTTCAATAATTTCGGCCGAAAGTTTAATATTTTTGTTGGGGTTTTGCTTATTACCATGATGTATTGCGTTGGTAACAGCTTCATTTAGCGATGTAATAATGTTTGCATAAATATCCTGAGGTATTTCATAAAAAGACATTAAGCTATCCACAAAATTATCTACAAGGGTTATGCTTTCGGGAACTGAAGGAAGTTGGAGTTTGTAAACGCCAATATCGTTATATGTTATGGTTTGGCTCATTTATTTGGTGTTATATTTAGGTAGTTGTAAAAGTATGTAAGTTTTTGTTTGTAAAATGGATTTAATGCCGGCGAAATAGATTTAAGTATTTCCAAATCAACATTCATTTGTTTTTGATATTGTTGCCATTTCACATTATAGTTTGGCATAAACTCTTTAGCTGCAGTACTTTCTTTTTTATTGTCTTGCTCTCGCTCTCTTTCGGCAGTTGCAGCTTCTAATAACTTAGTTTCTATTTGCTGTTGTCTTTTTAAAACATCTTGCGATATCTTTTTATATACGAGCTCTGCCTCTGTTTGTTGCATACTTTGTAAAGTTTTTTCTAAACCGCCCGGCATTTTAAATCCATCTTTGTTTAAATTTTCCATCGCTTCTCTAATCATTTGCTGTTGTTGGGCCATTTGCGAAAAAGCTTTGCTGGTTACCCCACCCTGCTGTTGCCCAGGTTTTTGCCCTGGGTTTAAACCGCCTTGCTTATCTAATTGTTGTTTTGCCTTTTGCATGTTTTTATTCAACTCTTGTTGCATTTTGCTAAGTTGTTGCATATTAGGTTTTGGTTTACCCTTTCCAGATTTTCCTTTACCCATTGAGTTTTGCATACTCTGCAAAGCATCGCCTAGCATTAAAGCTAAATTATTTACAGATGTTAAAACGTGTTGTTGACTTTGCAAGGTTTCGGCTTGCTTTCTTTCAGTAATAAATTCTAAACTTTTTGTTATTTGGTAATTTATGTTTTGGGTTTCTTTATTTACAGCTGCACTAATTTGGGGTACTAATTTGCTTAGGCTAAATAAACTATCTTGTATTGTTTTTAAATTAACACCTATATTTTTTTGATTTTTGCCCAATTGTATAAATTTACTATCATTTATATCGGTTTTTAGGGTAAGGTTTAGTAGTGCTTCCTCATCAAACGATGCTTTTAAGGTATTTTTTAATAGTGTTTTTAATTGTTCTGCATTTACAGTTTTTTCTTCCTCTTGGCTTTCACTTTGCATGCTGCTTAATTTATCAGCCAATTTGTCCATTTTTTCTGCAACACTTTTTTGTTGTTTCGATGCCGCTTTTTCTTGTTTTTGTTGCAAACTTTTTTGGGATTCTTGCATTTCCTTTTCTATTTCTTGTTGATCGGCTTCGGGGTTTTTAAAATCCGAATTTGGATCGTTTTCTTTATTTTCTTGTTCAAGTGTTTTTAAATCTTTTTTTATTTGGGAAAATTCTTTTTGTAAATTTTCTTGTTTTTCTAATAAATCATTTTTATCAACTTGTTTGCTTAATAAATCTTGTGTTTTCGCAATATCTTTTAGTTTATTTATGGTGTTATCAAGTTTTTGGTCTAATGCCAATTGTTTATATAGGGCTAACATTCGGTCAAATTCTTTTTCAAGCGATTTGTTATCCATTTTAATTTGTTGCAAATTTTCTCTTGTTTCTTCTTTGTTTTTTTGGTCTAATAATTTTTGCAAATTTTGCAACAGCTTTTTAGTTTTATCGTCTAAAACGTTTTCAAACAAATCCTTAATTTGTTTTTGTTTTTCTAATAGTTGTTGGTTTTGAGGGTTTAAATTTTTTTGTTGTACTAAGTTTTTTTGTGCTTCTTTTTGTAAATCATTTAATAAGTTTTCTAATTGCTTTTGTTTTTCTATTAAATCCTCAGCATTTTTTTTGTCTTCAAAGTCAAGTTTAGTTTTGCTTAACAAACTTTGATTAATTTTTTGGGCTTGCTTTTGAATTTCTTTTGCTTGGTTTGCAGCTTGTTGTAATTTTTGCGTAATAGTTTTAGTGTTTTGTTCTAAATTTTCTTCCTCTTTGTTTTTCGATTTTGTTTTATAAATTTTCAATGCCGATTTTACAGTTTTAGGTCCATTTACACCATCGTTATCGGTAACGGTAAAATAATATTCAATTTCTTCATTAGGTTTTATGTTTGTTAAATTTAAATCCCAGCTATAAAAAAAACTTTCATTTAAGTAATTGTTATTTATTTTTATTGATGTGCTTTTTAAAATATTTACTCGATTTTTATCTTCACTTTTAATAATTCTATAATTAAATTTTAAGTTTAAGAAACCATAGTCGTCTGTAATTTTTCCGTTGAAGTAAACTATTTTAGGGTTTATGCTGTCGGGCATATCAGCAAAACTTACGGTAGGATATTCATCGGCTACACAATTAAGTTTAAAACTTATATTTTCGGTATTTAAGTAAGTTTTGGTTTGAGGAATTAAACTATAAATTTGGCTTTTAGTAAAGCGTTGGCTATGTGTGAAGTTATTGTTTGCAAAAGGGTTTAGTACCTTTTTTTTACCATTTGCAACAAAATTTAGTTGGTTACTATTTTCTGTTCTTATTTTCCAAGTTAGGGTAGTGCCAGCTGCAAAAGTTAAGTCACTTGGGTTTTTTAAGGTCTCGTTTTGTTTTTTAGTGTAATTAGGGTAATTTAAATAAACTTCGAAATTTAATATAGCAGGTTTTTTAAACACTAAAAGTTCAAATTCTTTCGAGTAAATACCAGCTGCCATTAACCTAAACTTGTGGTTGTTTTGTAGGTTATTAAAAGTGTAAGAAAAGTTAATTATCCCTTTTTTATCTAGCTTAAAAACATTTGCACCATCTTCTAAATAAACATCTTGTGGTACTTGGGTGCCTCTAATTTTTATATTTAATTTATAGTTGTTGCCTTGCAAAACCTGCAAATTTTTATTTTTAACCTCAAAACTAAAGGGTGCGGGTTTAAAAAAAACTTGATTGTGGTTTATAAAACGTTTAGTGCCATCATTTAAAATAGCAGGCGCAATAAGCCCAATAAGTAATATTGCTAAAACAGGTACTATTACATATTTTAAATATTTATTATTATGATTGAGTTTAATTGCCGAAACAAAAGTAACCGATTTTAAAGCAGTTATTTTTTGAGATATACTCGCTTCAATTAGGTTTGCTTGGCTTTCATTATAGCTTTGTTTTTTTAACTGTAAGGTATTTAAAAGTTTGTCATTAATTTCGGGAAAATGTTGCCCTATTATTTCTGATGCCGCTTCTAAATCTAACCGTTTACCAAATTTTAAGTATTTTAGTACGTTTTTGCCAACAAAAAAATAAATTAAAACAAAATGTAAGGCAATAAAAGTATAAAAAGCAATAGTTTTTATGGTAATATTAAAATATCCATAATATTCTGTTACAATTAAAATAAGCGAACAAAATAGAAAAACTGCAACAAACCAAATAAACCCTTTGATTATTTTATTGAGGTAGTATTTTTTAATAAATCCCTCAATTTTCTCTATAAGATTTTGATAGCTGATTGTGCTTAACATTTTATATTAAAAGCATATGTATTAAATTTTATTGTAACCAAAAGTGCTTTCTCTTCGTTTACACTACTAATGAAGCAATTGTAACTAAAACGTTACATATTTTCAACTAATTTACTGCTTTTTTGTAATAAATAGTAACTATAATTGTAAAAAACTTTTTTAACTAAACAACAAGTGTTTTGTCGCTCTAAAAAAATTACAGGTTTAGGTTAAAAAAAATCACACTAACTACAAAGCATTATCTATTTATTTTTTAGCAATGGCTTAAATTTTAGTAAAATCAGATTTTATAAAAGTGATTTTGCTATTCTACAAAAAATAAATTGGAGTATTAGATTTTAAATCTAAAAAGATTTTTAAGCAGATAATAAGTTATTATTTTAGGGCAGTTTAATTAAAGGCAATTTTGTTAACTATGAATAAATTTGACGATTATATTTATTATTCTAAAAAAAAATGGCTTGTAATGCGTGGCAGCAGCAACCATTTTTCTATTCAAAATCAAATTTATCATTCGTTTTCAATTATTATTATAGCCGCATTTGTAATTTTTTTACCTATAAATTTATTTTTAGGTCTTCTTGTTTCGGCACTATTATGTGCTTTAGCAATTGCTTTTCAAAGTATTCTTTTGTATCAAAGTAGGTATAAAGGCCGTTTAAATTTGGCTATTTTAGTGTCCTGTTTACTATCAAATATAATTTTATGCGCAAACTATTTTTATAATTCGGGTATAGCGGGGCCAACATTAATTATTAGTGCGGCTATCTTATTTCTACTACTAATTGTTGTACCAAAACAACAAATGTTTAAATGGTTTGCAATAAATATATTATTGGCTTCGGCAGCCGTTTATATAGAATACAAGTTTCCTCAGTTAATTATTGGCTCCTATACAACTAAAGCTAATATGTTTGTTGATAATTTAGCGTCTTATATTATTGGTATTATGCTTTTGTACATAGGTGTTGCATATATTAGAGCAAGCTATGATAAAGAGAAACAAACAGTAAATGATAAAGCATTAGCGTTAGAGAAGTTAAATTATGAGAAAGATAAACTCTTTTCTATTATTTCACACGATTTAAAAACCCCACTTGCTTCAATACAACAGTATTTAGATTTGCTTACGCAGATGGAACTTGATGCTGAAGAACGAAAATGGTTAGAAGCAAATTTATTAAAGGCCACAACAAACTCGTTAGATTTGCTAAACAACTTGTTTGCGTGGTGTAAAACGCAAATGGATGGTTGTGATGTAAATTTGCAAAATCTAAATCTTGATAATGCTTTAAAAAAGCCTTTAAATATTATGCACCACGTTGCACAAAACAAAAAAATTAATTTAAATGTAGATATAAAGAAGGATGTTATTTTAATAGCCGACACCAACATGCTACAATTAGTAATTAGAAACCTAGTGCATAACGCTATAAAATTTACACCGCAAGGTGGTACGGTTAACATTGCAGCAAATAACTTAGGCAACAATTGCATAATAACAATAAGCGATAATGGTTTAGGTATGGATGATATTGCACAAAATGATGCCTTTACTGTAAAAATAAAATCTAGTTTTGGTACAAATAACGAAACAGGAACAGGTTTAGGCTTAGTGCTTTGCAAAGAATATACCCAACTACAAAACGGTAAAATTTGGTTTACAAGCAAAAAAAACGAGGGTACGGTTTTTAATTTAGAGTTTCCAACACAATAAATATTTTTAATTAAGTAGTTTAAAGCAAGGTTTGTATTTTTGCAAAATGCAAACAAAATTATACCAACCTTTTAAAAATTTTAACTTCGATAATAATCATTGCTTTTTAACAGGAGAGCCTGTTTTAAATCAAATTCCTTTAACTGTTTTTCCAGAATGGATAATAAATAAATACGATTTATTGCAACGTCCATTTAAAATGTTGGATGAAAGTATGGTTAGCTATGGCGATATTAAATTGCCCGTATCAATAATTACTCAAAATAAAATAACAAATTTAGATGAAAAGCTAGCACAAAGCTTAAAAAATGGATACCATAGTTTAATACAACTGCCCCAGTTAGACCTTTTTTTATGGGCAGGTAAAATAGTGTATGGTATAATATTTAAAGAATTACAAGCTGCTATAAAACAATACAATGTAACTAAAAGCGAATTTAATATGTCGCAAGGTTTAATACATAAATTTACCGCCCTACACCAAATGTTGCAAGCCATAACCAGCCCTATAACTTTCGACGATTTTAAACCTTGGAGCATATTTTTATGTAAAGTATATAATCCCGAAAACGAATTTACCTATCGCGATGAAATTAATACACTTACGTTTTCGTTGAGAATGAACGATTTTGGATTAATTATTAACCTGCAAGATAATGGGGTTAACCAGCAATACCACCAACAAACTTGGGATAAAATAGCACACAAAACCCTTCATCCTATACAATTCGAAGAGCTTTGCGCCCGGGTATTTTACTCGGCTTATCTTTTTAACCGCCTGCCCGAATACCACATTATGCCAACCGAAAGCCATGTTTTTATTGAAGCAATGCCATTACAGGGCATGAAAGCCAAACCAATTTTTGATGAATGGCAAAATAAAGTTTATGGCCAAGTTTTAGAAAACTTTTGGAAACGCTGGGGCTTTTTACACCTCGAAATTATTAAAAACCCGCAACACCCATTAAGTTTTTTATTTGATGAAGAGGAAGATTTTTTACCGCCCGAAACTATTTTATTACCCAATTAATTAATGGGTTTTATTTTAGATTCATTATTTTTTCAAAATTAATTTGCTGTAAATGATAGTTATATTCATTTTACTAGCGTATTCTATGTTAATAACCAAATAAAAAAGTAAAATATTTTTGAATTAACAAGCGAACTCAGGTTATGGGTAAGATATTTTAAATTTTACCCACTTTTTTCATCGCCCAACAACATTCCCCAAGGTTTTAAACCCTCAATTCTATCAAATATAATTTTAGCAATTGCAATAACAGGTATGGCTAAAAACATACCCGAAATACCCCATAACATTTCGCCAATAACTACACCTAAAACAACTATTAAGGCATTTATTTTAACTTTAGACCCAACTATAATGGGCATTAAAATATTGGCATCAATAATATGAATACCTAACAAAGCTACCCCAACCCACAATGCGTGAATTCCGCTTGCGGTGGCAAGTGTTACAAGCATGCTTAAAACTATTGCCGAAAGTATGCCCACATAAGGAATAATATTTAAAATGCCAGTAAGTAAACCCAATAAAAGTGCGTATTGCACTCCTAAAATGCTAAATACTAAAAAAGTAAGTAAGGCTACTATTAACATTTGCAAAACTAAACCCACAATGTATTTTTTAATAATGTATTTTATTTGCTCAACGGCATCGTAAACAATATGGCTGTGGGCATTATCAAAAACGGCAACTAAAAAACCAATTAGTAAGCTACGTTTTAGCAAAATAAAAAAAGTGTACAAAAAAATAAAAATTAAAAAGAGTAATATGGAAGATATAGAAAGTACTGTTTCGCCTAATACAGCCGTATTAGAGCTAAGTAATTTACCGGTTTGTATGTTTAAATATTTGGTTTGTTTGGCTGCGTTAACATCAAAATTAAGTTCAACCCAAGCTTGTATGTCGCCTATTGAATTAAAAACCTGCTGTTTTAGTTTAGGCCAGTCAGATCCTAAAACGCTTAACTCTATACTTAATAAATAAATTATACCAACAATTGCACTTATGAAGAAAACTACACACAATATTGCCGAAATTACCCTTGGTATTTTACATTTATTTTCAAAAAAGTTGCACAAAGGCAATAGTAAAATGGCAAATAGAAAAGAAAAAATTAGTGGACAAAGTATTTGTTTTCCAATTAAAAAAATATAAAATAAACAAATACACGATATTAAAATATATGCTAAACGGGCATAAAAAGGGTAAGTTTTCTCCATAATATTTGAAATGGCAAGTTTAGTAATAAAATAATTATATGTGATTTTGTTTTTAAACCAAAAATTAAGCCTAAAATTTTAAAATGCAACAATTCAATTAATAAATGCAAATTTGAACATCGGGAAACAAGTATAAGAAAATAAAATTTTTCCTAATTTGCCGAATTGTAAAGTTTGTTTAAATTATTAAAACGATATTCATTATAAAGTTTTCAAGTTCCCTGCATAATGCCGCCTACCAGTTGCCTACCTCAACTTCTCATTATTTTTATGCCTATCGGTATCTCTAATTGTTTTTTTTGCTAAATTTTCCTCAAACGCAACTGTTAAATCAACCCCAGTTTGGTTAGCTAAACATACCAAAACAAAAAGTACATCGGCCATTTCATCTGCTAAATTTATGGCTTCATCAGATTTTTTAAACGATTGTTCTCCGTATTTTCTTGCCATAATACGGGCAACTTCACCCACCTCTTCCATTAAAATAGCAGTGTTAGTTAAAGGATTGAAATAGCGAATTCCGGTTGTATTTATCCAGTTATCAACAGTTTGTTGAATTTCTTTAATGGTCATAATGTTTGTTATATTGTGTTAAACAGTAAGGGTAATTATAAGACAAATACGTGTTTTACGTTTGTAAATTAAAGTTTTTTATATTTACTGCCAATGAATTTAGATAACCATGAATTAATAAACTACTTAGAAGCTTTTTGCGAGCCCGAATCCGATTTGTTGCAAAAAATAAACCGTGAAACAAACTTAATGGTTTTAATGCCTAAAATGGTATCGGGCCATTACCAAGGTAGGTTATTTAGTATGCTAAGCAAAATTATTTTACCTAAAAATGTTTTAGAAATTGGCACTTTTACAGGTTATGCCACCCTTTGCTTTGCCGAAGGTTTAGCCACAGATGGTAAAATAATTACCTTAGATATTAACGAAGAATTAGAAGATCGTGTACGCAACTACTTTAAATTAAGTGGCTTCGAAAACAAAATAGATTACCGTATTGGTAACGCCATAGAGCTATTAAACAATATTAACCAAGTTTTTGATTTGGTTTTTATTGATGCCGATAAAAAAAACAATTACAATTATTACCAAATGGTTTTCGATAAAGTTCGCCCAGGCGGAATTATAATTGTGGATAACGTACTTTGGAACGGTAAAGTAGTTGCCCAAAACACCGATACCGACACTAAAAACATAAGCAATTTTAATAATTTAATTAATGCCGATAAAAGGGTAGAAAAGTTAATTTTGCCAGTACGAGATGGGGTATTTATTATCCGAAAAAAATAAAATATGATGATTAAAAAAATTTGCATTTTACTGCTTTTTACATGCTTTTTAACTTCTTGCGCAAGCAAAAAATACGCTTATCATAAAAAAAATATTGAAGGAAATAGGCAAACTAACCCAGGCAACTCTACAGTTAATCAAGGGCCAAGTGGATTAAAAACCACCACTTTAGATTATATAAATAAATACAAAGCAATTGCCATTCGCGAAATGAACACGTATGGCATACCAGCAAGTATAACCTTAGCACAAGGAATTTTAGAATCGGGGAGTGGTAATAGCAATTTAGCAATTAATGCAAACAACCATTTTGGCGTAAAGTGCAACTCAAATTGGACAGGCAATACCTATTTTAAAGACGACGATAAACAAAACGAATGTTTTAGAGCTTACGATAATGCCGAACAATCGTTTATAGACCACTCGGTGTTTTTAAAAAAACCACGTTATGCCCAATTGTTTAACCTAGATAAAAGCGATTATAAAGGCTGGGCTTATGGGCTAAAACAATGCGGTTACGCTACAAACCCACAATACCCACAATTATTAATTAGCTACATAGAAAAATATAATCTACAATCTTTTGATAACCCAAACACTATAATGGACCCTATTATAAGTCCAGATAATACCCCAAACAATTCCGTAATTACGCCTAACAACCCAATACCCGCATTACAAGCTAACCAATATATTGTGCAAAAAGGTGATACACTTTATAACCTTTCTAAACGTTTTTTACTTAGCGTTGATGAATTAATTGCCCTAAACAACCTGCCCGATAACGCCATTAAACTGGGGCAAATATTAATAGTAAAAAAATAAAGACACTGTTTGTTGAAAATTATAACCCTGATTTATGGTCTATTAACGCTGTTTAGCTTAAAGGCCGTTGCACAAGAAAAAACTATGGAGGGTATAGTTTTTGATAAATATACCCAAACAAGGCTTAACCGTGTAAATATTTACAACCCCAGATTGCAACAAGCACTTTACAACAACACTAAAGCCGAGTTCAGCATAATTGCAAAAAAGGGAGATACCATTATTGCTGCTTTGGCAGGATACAAAACTGATACTTTTGTAGTAGCAAACCAAACGTCAATAATTATTTTTTTAAAGCGTTTGGCCATACCGCTGCAACAAGTAACTGTTACAGATACGGTACTATCGGCGAAAGCCAAATACGAAAAAATTAAAAAAGAGTTTTATAGCATGTACCGTTTAGGTAACGATGATGATGTTTTATCGTTTGGCCCCACCGGCATTGGTTTAAGTATTGATGCAATTTGGAGTGCTTTTAGCCGCGAAGGTGGTAATGCCCGAAAGCTTGAAGAAATAATGCAACGGGATTATCAAAATTTGGTAATAGACCAACATTTTACAGCTAAAATTGTAACGCAACAAACTGGCTTAACCGGCGAAAAATTACTTCGTTTTTTAATAACTTACCGCCCAACTTATTATTTTGTACAAACAGCTAACCAATACGAGTTTGTAAGATACATACAATTGGCACACAAAAAGTTTAAAACCAACCCGTACTTCGATGATTTTTCGCTTTTAAAACCTATAAAAAATTGATTTTTTTAAACTTTAAGAATTACTAAAGCTTACGAATGTTAATTTAAAAAACGTAATGTACAAATGCGTAAATTAACCCTGCTAAAGTTGCCGATACTGGTATGGTTAATACCCAAGCCCAAAGTAAGCTAATAGTTATTCCCCAACGTACAGCCGAAACACGTTTTACTAAACCAACCCCAATAATAGAACCTGTTAAAGTGTGGGTTGTAGATACGGGTATACCAAAATGTTCGGTAAAACCTAAAGTAATTGCACCTGCAGCTTCGGCACCCACGCCTTCTAAAGGTGTTACTTTTGTTATTTTTGTACCCATTGTTTTAACAATTCGCCAACCGCCACTCATGGTGCCAATAGCAATGGCAGCGTAACAAGAAATAGGTATCCACTCGGGCATTGCATCGCCATTGTTAAGTACTTTTGCCGCTACCATAGCAATGTATATTATGCCCATTACTTTTTGTGCATCGTTACCTCCATGGGTAAAGCTTAAGGCTGCCGAAGAAACTAACTGTAGTCTTTTAAACCAAATTTCGGCAACAGCTGGCCTGGCATTTTTAGCAATGTTTATAATTATTAATGTTATAATTATAGAAATTACCATACCAATAACAGGCGCCAAAACTATAAATGCTACAGTTTTTAAAATTGGAGTTACGTTAATAGCTTGCAAAATACCATCGCCTAAAATTAGGGCATGTGCTATGCCGGCACCAGCAAAACCACCAATTAAAGTATGCGATGAACTAGAAGGAATGCCATAGTACCAAGTAAGTAAATTCCATAATATAGCTGCAAGCAAACCAGATAATATTACTTCAAGGGTTATATAATGCTCGGTAACGGTTTTGGCTATTGTGTTTGCAACCTTATGGTCTGTAAAGTAAAAATATGCAGCAAAATTAAACAGTGCAGCCCAAATTACTGCCATAGTGGGGGTTAAAACTTTGGTTGATACTATAGTTGCAATAGAATTTGCAGCATCGTGAAAACCATTGATAAAATCGAACCCGATGGCCAAAATTATTACAATAACTAAGAGTGTGGTAACCATTAATGGGAGCTTATTTTAAATTTTACGCGTTTTTAATAAGTATAGATTCTAGTACGTTAGCCACATCTTCGCACATATCGGTTGCAGTTTCCATGGCCGATAAAACTTCTTTATATTTTATAATAGTTTTAGCATCCTGTTCGTACGTAAACAACTCACCCACTGCTTTATCAAAAATATAATCGGCTTGATTTTCTATATTGTTTATTCTAATACAAGCATCGGCAATTACTCTAATATTTTTGTAGTTCTTTAACTCAATAAGGGCTTTTGAAATTTCGGTTGTGGCTTTTAAAATAAAATCTGCCAATTTTTTTATAGGCTCGGTCATCTCCACAACGTTATACAAATTCATTCGCGATGCCGAGCCGTGTATATAATCTGCAACCTCATCCAACGCCGATCCTAAAGCGTGTATATCCTCTCTATCAAAAGGAGTAATAAAATTTTTACCTAATTCTATATAAATTTGATGAGTAATATCGTCACCAATATGCTCCAAATCAGCAATCTTTTTATAAATAGCCTCTCTTATATCAACATCTTTTGGGTCCGATTTTACTAACTCAACCAATGATTGAGACATAATTACCAAATTTGCTCCAGATTTTTCGAATAAAGGGAAGAATTTTTTATCTTTCGGAGTGAAGTAAGAAAACAGATTGTTCATTGTTTTGAGATAAGCTTTTTGTGTTTTTTTCAAAACTACACACTTTATGTTAATATAATGTTAAGGTTTTGTGCTGATATTAAGTATTCAAAATAGGTAAACTTATTAAAGGTTCGGCTACTTTTTGTAATGTAAAACCAAACGTAGAGCCTAAACCTTCTGTACTACGCACATTTATGGTTTGTTGGTGTGCTTCAACAATGTGTTTTACAATGGCTAACCCCAAGCCCGAACCTCCAATTTTTCGGTTTCGGCTACTATCGGTTCGGTAAAAACGCTCAAACAAACGCGGTAAACATTTTTCTTCAATCCCAATACCATCATCGGTAATTTCTACCAAAATTTGGTCGTGTAGCTTAAATATAGTTACTGCGGTGGTGCCCCCTTGCTTTCCATATTTAAAAGAATTATCAATAAGGTTTACCAAAACTTGACGTATTTTTTCACGGTCGGCGTTTACTAAGGTATGTTGGTCGTACTTTTCTTTTAAAAGCATACTTATTTGATATTTTTTTGCTTTAAGTTCTAACGACTCCATAACTTCTTTTACAAGAGCTACAAGCTCAAATTTTTGAAATTCGATAGGTATTTCACCGCTTTCTAATTTAGAAATCTCGTTTAAATCTTTAATCAAATAGCTTAACCTATCTACATTTCTGGATAGTTTTTCGAGAAAATTTTTAGCCAGTTCGGGCTCGTCAATTGCACCATCTTTTAGTGCTTCAACATAACCCTCAATGGCAAAAAGTGGAGTTTTAAATTCGTGAGATATATTAGATAAAAATTCACGCCTAAACTGTTCTTGCTTTCGTAGCTCATCTATTTCCGATTTTTTATCTCTCGCCCAATCTTTTACCTCTTGCTCTACATCGTTTATCGGGTCTGATGATACGTACTCGCCCAAGGCATCTTTTAAATCTTTACCCAATTTTAAACTGTGTATTAATTTGTAAATAATTTTTATTTTAGAGTAAACGTATTTCTCAATTAAAAAATAAAATACAGCATAACTCACAAAAAAAGAAATAATTAATGCTAACCAAAAGTAATTCCATTTGTGCTGGAAATAGAAATTAACCCCAGCAACAGATAAGCCTACAGCTAATGAGTTAAAAAAAACGAGTGTGCGTAGTTTCATATTTGCAATTTAGGGTATAAAATATAACAAGCAATTTTTTTTTTAATTTAGTATCTAAATTTAAATTGCTACTTTCAATTTAAATTATAATTATGGAAGAAGAAGAAAAGTTTTCGGACGACCCCGAAGAAAATGCAAGTATAGAAAACGAATTTCTAAAAATTAAATTGAAAGCCCAATTTGGAGACAATTTTATGATGGGAGGCAATGCCGAATTGCCCTTAGAAATAGAAAATCAATTTTTAAAAAGCTTAATATCTTTCGAAGAAAACTATAAAAACGTTGAATATGTTACCGTTTTCGAAAAAATTGGGAAACCTGATTTTATCCCTGCAAGTAATCTTAGCGAAAAAGAAATTACTTCGGCTTTAGAAAGAATTACAGAAATATTGGATTTAAACGAAATTCGTTTAGACATTTGTGATGGCCCTTATCCCGATAAGGAAATATATACCTTTATTACCGAAGAGCTTTTTTTAAAAGAAATTGAGAAAGAAGATTTGTTTTTTGGTACTCGAGTTTTTATTTACGAAGAGTTTCATCCTAATAACAAAGCTGATATTGAAGAAAACACCGATAGCTTTTTTAATCATTGGTTTGCAAGAGAGTTTAACAAATATAGTGATGAACTTGCCCTTATATTTATTACTCCAAATGCCGAAAATTTTGACAGCGAAGCCTTATTTGCTAAACTTAGTTTGTTTTTTGATGCATTTAAAAGTTTTGAAAACCCCAATTATACTATTGATGAGGTAAAATTTGATTTACTACCCAACGGAAACGGATTTGGGCATGCCCAGGGTTTTGTAAAATACAATGCAATACTAGAAAATGGTGAGTTTATTACATTTGAAGGCCCATACAAACTGTATATGGAGCGTATTGGCATTTATTGGAGTATATTTTATTTTGAAATACCGGGTTTCGAGTGGTAATTTATATCTATTTTTGTTAAAAAATTAATCAATTAATTAAGTCTATGTTTAAAAAGAGATTATTAGTAATATGTTTACTAATAGCCAATTACGGTTTTTCACAAATTAGTAAAAATACAGGAATTCGTTCAATCAACTATCCTAAAAGCAAATTAATTGCAAAATTTGAATGGACATCTAAACCTTACACTTACCCCGGCACAGGTAGCGATATGCACTGGTGGACTTTAGGTGCAGATAGCGCTTTATATGTTTTAGATGACGATGGCAGCAACTTTAATGGGGCTCGAAATTATGCACATTTGTTAAAAATTACAGGCATACCACCCAAACATAAAGTAGAAACTGTTACAGATTTTATGGAAATTCCGTTTCGTAAAATGTTACCCAACCCACTTATTAGGCGTTATGTTAACGGGCCAATAGCTGTAGATTCTACCATTTATATATCTATTTATGATTACGATTGGAATTTAAAACGCATTAAACCTTACCGAGATTCTATTGTAAAGCGTACCAATTTGTATATGTACAACGATAATGTTAGCGACCCTAAATTATTAGAAACCATGTATTGTGCCGATAGCTATTCTAAACATTTTGGCACAGCGGGTATTATAAAATCTACTGATTATGGTAAAACCTGGACAAATATACCAAACGCAACTACTCCTCAGTTTTTAGGCCCTAAATTTGGTGGCTTGTGTTTTTTAAATTTTGGGCCCGGTTATACACAAGTGCCTAAATATTTAGGAGAGTATGTTTACGCTTTATCAAACGATGAAAATTGGGAAAGTGGCAATAACGTTTTTATGGCCAGGGTGCATAAAGACAGTATTTTAAACAGACAAGCTTGGCAATTTTTAAGTAAAATAGGAGAGAAAAACACCCCAATTTGGTCGAAAAAGGAAGATGCAAGTACGCCAATTTTTACTGATTTAGGACATGTTGGCCACCCTACCATATCTTACAATAAAGTGCTAAAGCGTTATATTTTAGGCATTTTTAGCGATGTGGTGGTTCATAAAGAAAACCATACCGTTGATAATTGGAAAACTTGGGACCAAGCAACCGAGCTACAATTGTACGAAAGTAAAACCCCTTGGGGGCCTTGGGCTATATTTCACAACGAAACACAGTTTGGCGGTAAAAATCACACCGCATATTTACCCCAAATACCTAATAATTGGTGGTCGCCTAATGGCTTAGAGGGCACTTTAATGTTTGCTGGCGATTATACAAAAGGCGGAGGTGGATATTATTCTTTAATGACACAATCGTTTAAAATTACTTTAAAAAAATAAAATCAAGTTTGAAATGGCCAATGCACAATTGATTTCGATTGTGCATTGGTATTAGAATAAATACCTCGCAAAAGCTTCCATAGCTTCGTATTCGGCTAGGCCCAGTTTATCATAAATTTGTGCAGTTTCTCGGTTGCGGTCTTCGGCTCGTACCCAAAATTCTCGGGCATCATCACCCGGGAAAACAGGACGGTCTTTTTGCGATTGGTGTTTAAAAATAGCATTTCGTTTTTTAATTACTTCTTGCGGCGAAAGCGGTACAGCCATCTCAATTTCGTGTATCGGAAACTCTAACCAAGCACCACGATACATCCATAACCAACAATCGTTTACCCAAGTTTCGGTTTGCTTTATTTGTTTTAAAGCGGCAATTATAATGTTAAAACAAACAATGTGCGTACCATGTGGGTCGGCAAAATCGCCAGCGGCAAAAATTTGTTGTGGTTTTATTTGCTGCAATAAATTTATGGTTAGCTGGATATCTAAATCGCTTACCGTATTTTTTTTCGATTTTCCGGTTTCGTAAAAAGGGAGTTCCATAAAATGGATGCGCTCATCGGGCAAACCCGCATACCTAGCACCCGAAATAGCTTCGGTTTTGCGTATAAAGCCTTTTACATTTCGCACCTCGGGTTTATCTATTTCGTTAGGTTGTTTTTGGGAGATAAAAAGACGCATATCGTTGTATGTGGCGGTAAGTTTGGTAATATCTTCGCCAATACTTTTGTTAAAGTCGATAGCAAACTCGGTGTAGCGCAAAACATCATCGTCCCAAACGGCTGTATTGCCCGATGTATGGTAAGCCACATGCACCTCGTGATTTTGATCAACCAGCCTAATAAACGTACCCCCCATAGATATCACATCATCATCTGGATGGGGCGAAAATATAAGCGATTTTTTTTGTGCTGGGTTTGCTCTTTCGGGGCGTTGGCTATCGTCGGCGTTGGGTTTTCCTCCGGGCCAACCGGTAATGGTATGTTGTATTTGGTTAAAAATATCGATATTTATTTTGTTAGTAGGCCCTTGCTCTACCGCTAATTGTGCCATACCGTGGTTGTTATAATGCTCTTCGGTAAGTTTTAAAATGGGTTTATTTACCGTTTGTGCTAACCAAATAACTGCTTTCTTTTTTAATTGATTTGTCCACACGCAATCTTTAACTAACCAAGGTGTATCAAATCGAGTAAGATCGGATGCGGCATCTTCATCTAAAACAAACTCTACATTATCTGATAGTTGCAAGTAAGTAGCGGGAACTTCGCCTGTTATTTCGCCTTCGACAGCTTTTTTAATGATGGCAGCTTTTTTCTGGCTCCAGGCCATTAAAATAATTTCGCGAGCTTTAAAAATAGTACCAATGCCCATAGTTATTGCTTTGGTGGGCACATTGGCTTTGCCGCCAAAATCACGAGAAGCATCGCTACGGGTTAAATCATCTAAAGTAACCAAACGTGTACCCGAGTTTGGTGCCGACCCAGGTTCGTTAAACCCAATATGCCCCGTACGGCCAATGCCTAAAATTTGTAAATCTAAGCCCCCAAAATCTGTAATTTTTTGTTCATAATCTAAGCAAAAGGCAGCTACTTTTTCTTGCTTTAAAGTGCCATCTGGTATAAATATGTGCTTTTCGGGCACATCAATATGGTTAAACAAGTTTTCGTACATAAAGGTTACGTAGCTTTGTTTGGCAGTGGCTTTCATCGGAAAATACTCATCTAAATTAAATGTTACCGCATTGTAAAAACTTAAACCTTCTTCTTTATGTTGGCGCACCAATTCGGCATAAACTTTTACTGGAGTTGCGCCAGTTGCCAAACCTAAAATGGCTTTTTCGCCTTTTTGCTGCTTGCTTTTAATAAGTGCTGCAATACGATTAGCCACATTTATTGATGCAAGGTTGGGGTTTGGGTAAACGGTTACAAGTAATTTTTCGAAACGGGTTTCTTCTAAAAGATTTAAACGAGCCATTGTTTTTGAGAGTTGTTTTTTAAAATTAACAAAATTTATTGACGTACAGTATAATGTAATCGTACTATTTTATGGGAAAATTAAGTTGAATATAAAATCAATTTATGGTTTTATACCATAAACAAGGTAACAATTTTATGGTGTTAAATTATTGTTATTTGGGGGGAGGGGCAAATACTAAATTATTTAACGCTTTACGCGGATTTTTTGCGCTTCTTGCAATAATTGCGCTTTATTTATAGGTACTACGCCTACCATTTCGCAAACTAAGCCACCAGCAAGGTTGCCAATTTGGGCAGCGGTAAAAATATCGGCACCTGCTGCTAAACAAACTGCGGTAACACTAATTACCGTATCGCCCGCTCCCGATACATCTGCAACGGTACGTATATGTGCGGGTGTAAGTTCTTCCTTATCGCCACTGGCAACATAAACGCCTAATTCTGATAGCGTAACCATCACACTTTGTGCGCCAATTTGTTTTTGTAATTGGGCAACGGCTGCCTGTAAACTTGGGTGGTGTTGGGCATCAAAATCTAGCTTTAAGCCTTCTTTTAATTCTTTCAAATTTGGCTTAAATAAATCTACGCCGGTATAGCTTAAAAAATTGCGTTTTTTAGGATCTACAATTACAGGTATGTTTCTTGTTTTGGCACTTTTAATAACTTCATCAATAAGGTATTGTGTGATTAAACCTTTATCATAATCTTCAAAAATTATAGCATCAATTTTATGTTCGGCTAAAAAAAAAGAAACGTTTTGTAAAACCTGCTGACTTTGCGACAAAGAAATTTCGGTATCGGTTTCGGCATCAATACGTAAAATTTGCTGGTTATGGCCAATTACTCGGGTTTTTACGGTGGTTTGCCTTTCGGCGATTTTTAAAATACCCGAATCACAAATATTTACTTCTTTTAACAATTGTGTAAACTCGTGGCCTTCTTTATCGTCGCCTACAATTGCACAAATAAAAGGCGTAGCACCCAATGCTTGCAAGTTTAAAGCTACATTGGCTGCTCCGCCTAAACGATTTTCCTTTTTTTTTACCGATACAATGGGTACTGGTGCTTCAGGCGATATTCTATCTACCTTTCCCCACAAATACGCATCAATCATAACATCACCAATTATAATGATGTTTAAATTATCGAAACTATTAAAAAGTTGTTGTATCACAATTTACACCAACTGCAATAAAGCTTTTTTAATATTTGCCATTGCTAATTTTAGTTGATCTTCTGATGCTGCATAAGATATTCGGATACAATTTGCATTCCCAAAAGCTTCGCCAGTAACGGTAGAAACATGTGCCTCGTTTAGTATAAATAATGATAAATCTTCGGCGGTATTCATTTTAACACCATTAAACGATTTACCCAAGAATGCCGAGACATCAGGAAAGAAATAAAATGCACCATCGGGCAAGTTTACTTTTATGCCATCAATATCGGTTAATAAACCATAAACTAAATTGCGTCGGTTTAAAAAAGCATCACACATTTCGTAAACGCTATCTAAACCACCATTACATGCTGCAATAGCTGCTTTTTGGGTAATAGAGCAGGTGCCCGAAGTAATTTGACCTTGTAATTTATCGCAAGCGTCGGCAATTTCTTTAGTTGCTGCCATATAACCTATGCGCCAGCCCGTCATGGCAAACGATTTTGAGAAACCATTTACTAAAATTACACGATCTTTTATATTATCAAATTGTGCAATAGATTGGTGGCCGCCTATAAAGTTAATGTGTTCGTAAATCTCGTCGGATATGATATAAATATTTGGGTATTTTTCGAAAACTTTAGCTAAACCAGCCAATTCATCTTTGCTGTAAACGCTACCTGTTGGGTTACAAGGCGACGAAAACATAAACATTTTTGTTTTTGGTGTGATGGCGGCTTCTAACTCTTCGGGAGTGATTTTAAAATTATTTTCGGCTTTGGCATCAATAAAAACCGAAACACCTTCGGCTAGTTTTACCATTTCCGAGTACGATACCCAGTAAGGTGTAGGCACTATCATTTCGTCGCCAGGGTTCATTATACACAAAATGGCATTGGCTAATGATTGTTTCGCACCTGTTGATACCACAATTTGATCGAAAGTGTAGTCTAAATTATTTTCGCGTTTTAGTTTATCGGCAATAGCCTTACGCAAATCGGGGTAACCCGAAACCGGAGTGTAATAGGTAAAATTTTTATCCATTGCATCCTTTGCGGCATCTTTAATATATTGTGGTGTACCAAAATCGGGCTCACCAAAACTTAAATTTATAACACTAACGCCTTTGGCAGAAAGTTCGCGGCCCATTTTAGCCATTTTAATGGTTTGAGATTCAGATAAATTCTCAATTCGTTGTGATAATACAGTCATAATTATAATAAAATGCAAATATAGAAAAATAGTTTTTCTGTTAATGATTATCTGATATTTATGTGAGTGAAATTAGTGCGGGAACTGTGGCATCCTTTGTTAAGTAAAAAACCAATTATTTGAAAGATACATAACGTAGATATATTTTTATTAATGCCTTTTAAAAATAAAGTTTTATGTTTAGATGTTATTTAAAAAACCGACTATACGACCGACTTACTGATATGCAATACAAAACATCTCAAGAAGAGAAATTCCCAATTAAGAATTATTACAACTCCACGGAAAGAAAATTCACCTTCCTTAAACTGGAGCTTCGTAAGGTTAGTGTATCCGACTTAGTAATTCTAGTGACTTATGCTTTCGCCATAGTAACCCATTTTATTATTACTGCAAATTTTCTGGAAAAACGCTTCTTGGGACTCTTTGCTATTTCATTTATCGTTGCTTATTTCACGACAACAACTACTTTCGGACTGCGATTTAGAAATGTGTATTTTTTTGTACCATGGCTAGTATTCTGTTTGATTTTTTTATTTGCAGGAACTAGCCTTTCAGTGCTTCCACTAAGTACTTTTATACTTTATCAGTTAATTCGATTATTTTTCTGGAAAAGATATGCTAAAGAATTCATCCCCTCTCAATTGGTGAAATCTCCCTTAGGATTTTCAAGTAAAGCCTTTCAATTGACTTTTATAAGGGAAGTAAGTAAGATAGAGGGGCGAGGCGGCTATAAAGAAGTCAAACAGTACATGAAATGGTTGGTGCGGTTAGGTTTTTGTCTAATTATGATTTGTGTTTTTGGGATTGTTGGTATTAAGTTTAAATGATAGCTATTTCTACTTTTATACTTTAAAAAAGTGAGTTAAAATTTTGATAATCAATTAATTAAATGTATATTTAGGCATAATATGTACGAAGATAGTAATTGA
>REAS01000026.1 GCA_004294495.1 Sphingobacteriales bacterium | reverse complement strand
ATTAAACAGAAAAAACCCTCGAAATCACAAACCTAAAAAATTGTACAATATGGTGTATAAAAGAATATAGATATTGCTTAAGTAAACGACATTGATATAAGTAGCATAAATGTAGGGTATAAACAAAACTGTTTGCTGTTAAATATGTAAAAAATAATAGAAAAGTGCATCATTAATTTTTTATATTTGGATAGGTTATATCTTAGCTTTTTTTATGTAAAATAGGTTTTGTACAATAAAAAAACACTCTTTGATTTAATTCAAAAAAACTGTTTAATGAAATAATTATGAAACTTCAAGTATTGCAAGATAATTTTGGAAATCAAACAGGTGTTTATGTGCCGATAGAAGATTGGACTTTAATAAAAAACAATTACCCTGATATTGAATCGTTAGAACAAGAATTGCCCCAGTGGGAAAAAGATTTAATTAACGAAAGATTAGATTTTATTGCTAAAAATCCTGAAAGTTTAAGACCTATTGAAGCTCTTTTAGAAGAGCTTAATCGTAAAATTTAATGTTTAAATCTCAATATTTAGAACAAGTTTTTACAGATATTCGGGAAGCAAAAATTTGGTATAAAGCACAAAAAAACGGATTAGAAATTGAGTTTGCTTTGGCTATTGAAACTGCAATTCTAAAAATTTTAAAAATGCCAAAATCATATAAGCCACGATATAAAAAAATACGCTTTGCACACCCAAAAACATTTCCGTATAACATTCATTTTTATATCGACCAAAGCAATGAAACAATTGTGTTTAAGCAATTGTGCACAATAAAAGGCATCCAAAATTTGCTTTAAAATAGGTAACGGATTTTAGGGTTAAGCAAATTAATCTAAGTTTCAAAAACACATCCCTAAAAATCTCATTTTTTAAATGAAGTAAAACAAATAGATAAAATTTTCATTTTACTTCATCAATTTTTATACTACTATTTTAGATTACGTTAAACTAAAAATAAATGATATTTTTTTGTAAAAAACTTGGTGGTTGGTAAACTAAATTAGAACAAATCGCTATGGGTTCCCAATCGCTCTAAATAAATAATTTTATCATCGTCGTTTTGCTTCCAAATCATCAACCAATCGGGTTTTAGATGGCATTCCCAACGGTTTTTATAATCGCCAATAAGTTTATGTGGTTTATATTTAATGGGTAGTTTTCCGTAGCAAAATAATTCTTCTAAAACTAATTTTAGAAGCTCCATATCGCAATTTCTTTTTTTACAGCGTTTATAATCTTTTTTAAATGATTGCGCATAAACTATTTGATACATTACATTTCTAATTTTTCAAATAAATCATTTACACTTTTTGCTTTATTAAGGCCAATGTTTTTATCAGTGTTTTTAAATGTTTTTAAAGTTGAAGCATTGGGTTTGCTATTCTGTTTTGACAATTGTTTTGAATTTTCGGTATCCTTTAAGTTTTCAATAATTTCAATCCCTTTTACACCTTTAAAAAAAACTTCCGACATGGTTATAAAAGCTTTGCCAGCTGCTGTTTTCTCATTAATTTTTATGGTTAAAGTAGTCATAATCTTATTTTTGAAAACAAATATATCGAATATAAATAGTTACTGGTATGGTTTTACAAAGTTTAATAAATTGATATAATTTAAGACTGTTCACTTTATTCGGATTTGCAAAATTATAATTTTCAAAAAAACACCTCTTTTACGAATTTTTTAAATCGTAAAAGAGGTGTTTTGTGAAGAAAACAATCGCTTATATTTTGAACGAGATTGTGTTATAAATTTTTTTGAGACTCTTAGCAGCGTGTTTTGAGACTCTTCACTGCGTTCAGAGTGACAAAAGTAGACTCTTTACTTCGTTCGGAGGGACGAAAACTAAATATACCTATTAATTATATTCTCTAAATACTCCTGTTTGCCGCTTTGTAAAGCTGGTTCGCCGTTTTCTATCGCAAAAGTTCTTAAATCTTCTAACGATAGTTTACCTGCTTCAAATTCGGCACCTTTACCAGCATCAAAAGAGGTATATCGGGCCGCTTTAACTGCGTTAAAATCAGACGAAGTTAAGATTTTGTCGGCTGTTACTAAAGCTCTTGCGAATAAATCCATACCGCCAATGTGGGCGTAAAATAAATCAGCAGGGTCGGTAGAGTTTCTTCTGATTTTTGCATCAAAATTAATACCACCACCTTGTAAGCCTTTAGCTTGCAACAAAATCATCATTGCTTCGGTAATTTCGTTAATATCGTTCGGGAACTGGTCGGTATCCCATCCGTTTTGGTAATCACCACGGTTGGCATCTAACGAGCCTAACATACCGGCATCGGCAGCTACTTGCATTTCGTGAGTAAAAGTATGTCCAGCTAAAGTGGCGTGGTTAACTTCTAGGTTCAATTTAAAATCGCCCAATAAATCGTACTGACGTAAAAATCCAATTACAGTTGCTGCATCGTAATCATATTGGTGTTTAGATGGTTCGCAAGGTTTAGGCTCGATAAAGAAAGTACCTTTAAAGCCATTTTTACGAGCATAATCTTTAGATGCGTGTAAAAATTTAGCAAAATGCTCTTGCTCACGTTTCATATCGGTATTTAATAACGACATGTAGCCTTCTCTGCCACCCCAAAATACATAGTTTTCGCCACCTAGTTCAATTGTTGCATCAATAGCTGCTTTTACTTGTGCTGCACCGTGTGCCAAAACGTGAAAGTTTGGATTGGTTGCTGCACCATTCATGTAACGTTTGTTAGAGAATAAATTGGCCGTTCCCCACAATAATTTTACGCCACTTTCTTGTTGTTTTATTTTTGCATAAGCGGTAATTGCTTGTAAACGACGCTCATTTTCTGCAATATCGTTAGTAAAATCTACAACATCAAAATCGTGGAAACAATAGTAAGGCAAGTTCATTTTAGTAATAAACTCAAATGCTGCATCCATTTTATCTTTTGCTCTTTCTACCGCATCTGTTTTTGCATTCCACGGGAAAATGTGCGTAGGCTCGCCAAATGGGTCGGCTCCGTTACCATTAAAAGAGTGCCAGTATGCACATGCAAAGCGTAAATGGTCTTTCATTGTTTTGCCTGCAACTATTTGGTTTTCATCGTACCACCTAAAAGCTAAAGGGTTGTGCGATGCTTGTCCTTCGAACTTTATTTGCTCAATTCCTTTAAAATACTCGTTTTGTCCTAAAACTACTTTTGTCATTTTTGTATTGGTTATGTTATTTAATCAGTTTACTTTCTAATAAGGTTTTCCAGTTTTGGTATAGGGCTTCATAATTATGATTTTCCTCTGGCTCAATTAATTTAATTGGTTTCATGTTTGTAAACGCTGCCTCAAAATTAGCAAAAATATTTACGCCAATACCGGCACCTAAGGCGGCACCAATGCTGCCGTCGTTTATATATAACTCAACAGGTGTGTTACAAACATTTACAAATATTTGGGCAAAAACATCACTTAAAAACAGGTTAGCTTTACCTGCTTTTATAATTTTAGGTGTGATGCCTGTTTGGCGCATAATATCTAAACCGTAGCGAAAAGCGAAGCAAATACCTTCTTGCACAGCTCTAAAAATATGTGCTTGGGTATGTTTGTTTAAATCAAGATTTAATAATTGTGCTCCTAATAATTGGTTATTTAATATTCGCTCGGCACCGTTACCAAAAGGCAAGGCTACTAAACCATTACTGCCTTGTTCAACGTATTGGGCTTTATGGTTCATTTCGTTGTATGGCATGCCATTAGCAATATTATCACGAACCCAGCGATACATAATTCCTGTACCGTTAATACATAATAACACTCCTAAACGTTTGTTTTCGGGGGTGTAATTTACGTGGGCAAAAGTATTTACACGTGATAGTGGATCGTATTTTAACGTGTCGCTTACGCCATATATAACGCCCGATGTGCCTGCCGTTGCTGCTACTTCTCCAGGTTTTAATACGTTTAACGATAGGGCATTATTGGGCTGGTCGCCAGCTTTATAACTTACAGGAATATCAGCTTTAAGCGATAATAGCTCTGCAATCTCGGCAGTTATAGTTGCATGCGGAGTAAAAACATCTTTAATTGGCGGAAAAATATCGGTACTAAAGCCATAACAATCCAACACATCTTTAGATAAGCTTTCGGTTTTAAAATCCCACAAAATCCCTTCGGATAATGCGGAGGCTGTAGTGCTAATTAGCCCAGTTAGTTTCATGGCAATAAAATCGCCAGGAAGCATTACTTTATCTATTTGAGCATAAATTTGTGGTTCGTTTTGTTTAACCCAAGCCAATTTTGAAGCTGTAAAATTTCCGGGTGAATTGAGCAAATGGGATAAACTTTTCTCTGCGCCAATTTTTTCAAAGGCTTGTTTACCAATTTCTACGGCTCTGCTATCGCACCAAATAATGGCATCACGCAGTACATTCTGACTTTTATCAACCACAACCAAACCATGCATTTGGTACGAAATACCAATAGCTGCAATATCTAAGGGGTTATATTGCCTTGTTTGGTGTGCTAGTAAAATGGCTTTTTGTAAATGGTACCACCAGGTTTCGGGCTCTTGCTCGGCCCATCCAAATTTTAAAGATTTAATTTGCGCTTCCTTATCGGGATATTGAACGGTTGCAATAGCTTGTTGTGTATCGGCATCAACTACCGAAACTTTAATAAATGAGGTGCCAAGGTCGATGCCTAATAATAACATAAGGTTGGTTAAGGTTTTTTTTGATATTGATTATCGGCTACTAAAGTATTTATTTTTTTTTATATAGGGATAAGTTAGCGTAATATAATTGGGTTTTAAGTTTGAGAACGCTTGCTGGTTTACCGTAACCTGATTTCGATTATTGATTTTTATTTAAAAGGATGTTAATGAATGGTATTTGATAATTATGAACGTTAATTATTGAAGTATCCCTTAATCCCTCGGCAGGTTTACTTTTCTCCTTAACAACCAACGGAGGAACATGGTAAAGTTTAGCCTTTTGCTGGTGCTTAAAAATTGGCAACCAATTGCCTAATGGCAAAAACCTGTTTAGGCGCCAAAGCTATTATTGTGTTTATTTTTTTTTGATTAATTAAACTTAGATTAAAGTTTTATCTTTTAAACTGGTTTCAAAATATTTACAAAAACCACTTAGTGGGCAAATACTGCATTTAGGGCTACGGGCAACACAAATATACCTACCATGGAGTATGAGCCAATGGTGAGCTACAAATATTTTATTTTTGGGTAAATAGGTAATTAACTGTTTTTCTACGGCTAGTGGGGTTTTTGCTTTTAAAGTTAAGCCCAAACGGTTGGCTACCCTAAACACGTGTGTATCAACTGCCATTGCTGGGGCATTAAATATTACCGATGCTATTACGTTTGCGGTTTTACGGCCTACACCCGGCATTTTTTGTAAATCGATAACATCGGAAGGTACAATGCTGCCAAAATTATTTACCAATATTTTTGCCATGCCTACTAAATGTTTCGCTTTATTGTTAGGGTAATTTACCGAGCGTATGTAGGTAAAAACTTCATCTACACTGGCTTGTGCTAATGGCTCGGGGGTTGGGAAGCGTTCGAAAAGTTTTGGAGTTACTTGATTTATGCGCTTATCGGTACACTGAGCCGACAATATTACTGCAACTAATAACTCGTAAGGGTTGGTGTAATTTAATTCGGTTTCGGCGTTAGGTTGGTTTGCCTCAAAGTAATCGACAAATAGTTTATAGCGTTGTTTGCGTAACATTTACAATGTTATAAAAAATTGTAAATTTTTTTGGCTCTTCGCCATAATGTGTGGATTAATAATTTCATTAAAAATAATAGGCATTTATTTTTTTCTTTTTCCTTGATGAAAAATAAACAAAAAATCAAGGCTGGC
>REAS01000184.1 GCA_004294495.1 Sphingobacteriales bacterium | reverse complement strand
ACCATATTATTACAAAATAAATAAATTTATTCAAAACGGTAAATGATGGTAACTGTCTATAATAAAATAGGTTGTGAGTTTACGTTCAAACACTATTTATAAAAACTTATATGTTATTATGGGTGCTGTATTACTATTTGTTTTATAGTAATTTCTTTTCCTTCAAAAATGTGTAGAAAATAAGTACCATTAGGTATATTTTGCGTGTTTATTTCAATATCTTTATTTTTAGTATCATTTTTTTGTTGGGCTAATTTTTTTCCTTTATCATCATAAAGCACTACTTCAAATTGTTTATTATCTGAAGTTTGTAAAGTTTCAGATTTAGCTACATCACTATTTTTTGATGTAGTTGGTGCAGCAGAAATTGTTAATTGCGTATTTGCAGGGTTAGGGTAAAAAGAGTAATTGCTATCATTTGCCATACGTAACCCACTACTACCATCAGTAGAGTAAACAAAACGGAAACCACTGGTTGGATAACAATCATAAGTGTAATACTGGTTTGAAACACCAGTTGCCCCACATGCATTAGTTACGGTAAGTTGTATGGGAAACCAAGTATTTGCACCTGAACCACAAGATGGATAGGGTATTCTATAATTATTAGTTGTAGAAACTAAAACACCATTTAAGCGCCATTGGTAAGTACAACCTGTTTGTGCTGGTATAGTTAAATTTAAACCGTAATAATCTGTTTTAGATGTAAACCAAGCAAGTGGTGCCGGCCCTTTAAATGTTGATTTTGTAGTTATCTCTAAATTACCGCAAGCATTTACAGTTGTTGCAGTTAAATTACCTGTACCTGGTGTGGATGTTACATTAACAGCATTACCAATATTGCTACCAACAACAATAGTTACATTACCTGTACTGCTCCACGTTGGTATAGTACCTGTTGGCAAATTGGGTATGGTATAAACTGCACTATTACATATTTCATTTGGCCCAGTAATAGTGTAGGGAGATTTAAATATAACAGGTTGAGGAGTGCCTTTAATTTCATTATCAAACCATACCGCATTTTCATCAGTTAATTGTACGTGGACTTGGTTTGTTGCAGGTGCATAAACTCTATCGAAAGGGGTTTTATTGTAACAGCTTATATCCTCCCCTTGAAAATTATACTCTAAAGGATTATTTGCATTTTGAAAATCTATTGCACTTGTTGAGTGCATAAAAGTTGGGTTAATATTATGCCTAAAATCAGAAGTATTACCACCAAATAAGTAAAGCAATGTTTGCATAGAGCTTATTATAGCATCTGCTTTAGAACCTTCAACAATTGGATCACCAAAATAGCTGCCCACACCTACATCGTAACTTTTATTAATAAGTGCGGGTGTAGTAACCTGAGTTCGATTAATAAAACAGACTTACTTGGTTAGTTTTTTGTGTTTCATATTTTATCGAAGGCTTCTTAGGAAAGAAGCTATATGCAATCAA
>REAS01000025.1 GCA_004294495.1 Sphingobacteriales bacterium | reverse complement strand
AAGATTAAACAGAAAAAACCCTCGAAATCACAAACCTAAAAAATTGTACA
Source organism: Sphingobacteriales bacterium (assembly GCA_004294495.1). Lineage (GTDB taxonomy): Bacteria > Bacteroidota > Bacteroidia > Sphingobacteriales > Sphingobacteriaceae > Pseudopedobacter. The sequence goes on along the minus strand of REAS01000025.1, from coordinate 11,219 downwards.
ATATGGTGTATAAAAGAATATAGATATTGCTTAAGTAAACGACATTGGGTGTTAATTTAAAATTTGCTGTTGTAGAACCAAGAGATTCTGTTTTTTATCTCAATAAAGAATCTTTTACGCTAATTGAACCAAATTTTTATTATAAACTGAATTTTAGCGGGCAAAAAAAAGATTATAAATGGGAAGCAATACCAAAAATTAAAAATTTTCTGACATTTAATGCCGTACATTATAAACCCGACTTCGGCATACACAACACTAATAGTTCTAAAGAACAAGTAACAATTACTAAAGAGCCAATTATAAAATTTTTATTCAATGGTTTAGGTAAGGATGAAATAAAAAAACACATCAATGCTATTTGTGCATTATTATCTTTTTTTTCTGGTAGAGATATTAATTACCAATTTTCGAAAATTTATGATGGTAATGGCGAGTTCGTGGAAGTAAAAAACATTCCGAATACTTATTCAGATTATTATCATGGGATGTTTATGTACGAAATTCGAAATCCTTTTAATCTAATTGAAAGTGTAAATGCCCCCTTCTTCATTCTAAATATTGAGTTTATAACAAATTGTATTAGAAGATTTAATACCGCTTTACAATTAGAAGGAGAATCTAAATTTATGTTATTATATAATGTGATTGAGCAAATAAGAAATCATTATGTTGAAACAAACAAAACATCAAACAATTACAAGGTTGTTGATAGTTATCAATTTAATGATGAAAACAGCGCAACTGAAATAATTAAAAAATCTTTAAATGAAATTTCAGAATTTGTTAAACTTGAACTAAAAAGTTCCTTCATTTCTGAAATCCCCAATAAAACTAAGGACATTAAGAGGTTGACAATGAAAAATCAATTTAATAGTCTTTTTATCCATTTAAAAATCGACCCAGAAAACTATATGATAGACTTTAAAGCGCTATTTTCCTTAAGAAACGAAATATTTCATGGTAATCCAGTTTCAGATATTGAAATGTTAAATAAAGTAAATAATTTTCAATGCTTACCTAAATTTACTGGTATGCTAATGCTTAAGTTTATGGGTGTAAATAGTTTGAAAGATATTAAAAAAGTGGCAAATTAAAATGTTACAAAAATAATGCTTTAGTACGTTTTGATAAATCACTAAACAAAGTTAAAGAATTAAAAGCTTATGTTTTTCAGTTATTTACAATTTAGTACCAATTAAAAAATGCACCATATAATAAAAACTAATTATCATGAGTAATATTAAATTATTTGAAGAAAAAGAATATTTTAAAATTGCGTTTTTAGATGATTTTTAAGTTTGGGATATTAAATCACTAATACCCCAAATTTGGCCCTAACCACCGCTCGGCGGTTTCCAAATCCATACCTTTACGGGCGGCATAATCTACTACTTGGTCCTTATCTATTTTGCCTAGGCCAAAGTAGCGAGATTGTGGGTGTGCCATATAAAAGCCGCTTACAGCTGCTGTGGGGTACATGCGGGCAGGCAGGGTAACCTGGTGCTGGGCGTATGCCTTGGTATTTTTCTTTAATAAGGTCGTCGGAATTTAAAATTTCGTTGGTGGCGTAGCCCCAATAATCTTTACGTACCAGTTCGTGTAGTTTTTCGGCAAAGGCTTCGGCTAATCTATCAGCCAAAGCTTTGGCCATTATGCTGTTATAATCATCGTGATCGGCTTCAAATTTGGCTACCATTTCGTCGCAACCAATACCTGTAGTAACGGCAAAGCCACCAAAATAATCTTGTATGCCCGTACTTTTAGGTGCAATAAAATCCGATAAGGCGTAATAAGGTTCATCTTTTGCTTTTTCGGCCTGTTGGCGTAGGGTGTGGATAACAACTTTTTCCTCTCCCCGGCCCTCTCCAAAGGAGAGGGGGGCGGTGCCGTTACCGGCAGTTGTTAAAACAATATCATCCCCCACACTATTTGCCGGCCAAAAACCAAATACAGCTTTTGCAGTTAGTAATTTCTCGTCAACAATTTTTTGTAACAAAATTTGTGCATCGGCAAATAATTTTTGTGCCTCAATACCTACAAATTTATCTTCAAATATTTTCGGGTAAGTGCCTCTTAGCTCCCAAGTATGAAAAAACGGACTCCAATCTATATAAGGTACCAAATCCTCCAAAGGGAAATTATTTAAAACCTTTGTACCCGTAAATGTGGGTGCTTTAGGCATCTCTTTCCTCTCCCCAGCCCTCTCCGAAGGAGAGGGAGTTGAAGTAAAGGAAATTTTAAAATTACTGTTACGAGCAACAGCTATGGGCAAAAACTTTTTATCTACTTTTTTAGCATTGTATGCTTCGCGAGTTTGGTGGTAATCGTCTTTTATACCTTGTATATATGCAGTTTTGGTTTCGGTATTTAGCAAATTGCTACAAACACCTACACTGCGTGATGCATCTAAAACGTGTATTACCGAACCTTTATAATGCGGATCTACTTTTACGGCGGTGTGTATGCGTGAGGTAGTTGCACCACCTATAATTAAAGGAATATCTAAATTTAAACGCTCCATTTCTTTGGCAAAATGTACCATTTCGTCTAGCGATGGCGTAATTAACCCACTAAGGCCAATAATATCTACGTTATGATTTTTTGCTTCTTCTAAAATTCGGGCGGCGGGTACCATTACGCCAATATCAATCACTTCAAAATTATTACAGGCCAACACTACACCCACAATGTTTTTGCCAATATCGTGTACATCGCCTTTTACGGTAGCCATTAAAATTTTACCAGCGCTACTGTTACTACCGGCTTCTTTACCAGCTTCAATATATGGCAATAATATAGCTACGGCTTTTTTCATTACCCTTGCCGATTTTACCACCTGCGGTAAAAACATTTTACCTTCGCCAAATAAATCGCCTACAATGTTCATTCCTGCCATTAAAGGGCCTTCAATAACTTCAATAGGTTTGGCATATTGCAGTCGGGCTTCCTCAACATCAACATCTAAATAATCAATAATACCTTTAATAAGGGAGTGCGAAAGCCTATCCTGAACAGATGTTTTGCGCCATTCCTCGTCTTTAACAATCACTTTGCCTTTGTTTTTTACGGTTTCGGCATAGTCAACTAAAATTTCGGTAGCATCCGGGCGACGGTTTAATAAAACATCTTCTACTTTTTGTAAAAGTTCTTTAGGTATTTCTTCGTAAACCTCTAGCATACCAGCGTTTACAATGCCCATATCTAAACCTGCTTTTATGGCGTGGTATAAAAATGCCGAGTGCATAGCTTCACGTACGGTATTATTTCCTCTAAAAGAAAACGAAATATTTGAAACCCCACCACTCACTTTTGCGTGTGGTAAATTTTGTTTTATCCACCTGGTGGCATCAATAAAATCAACGGCATAATTGTTATGCTCTTCTAATCCCGTGGCAACGGTTAAAATATTAGGGTCGAAAATGATGTCTTGGGGCGGAAAACCAACCTCGTTAACCAAAATATTGTACGACCGTTGACAAATTTCTTTTCTACGCTCTAGGTTATCGGCTTGGCCAGTTTCATCAAAAGCCATTACCACCGTAGCTGCACCGTATTGTTTTATTTTATTTGCGTATTCTTTAAATTTTTCTTCTCCTTCTTTTAACGATATAGAGTTTACAATCCCTTTACCTTGCAAACATTTTAAGCCCGCTTCTATCACCGTCCATTTGCTCGAATCCACCATTATTGGCAGTTTAGAAATATCAGGTTCGGATGCGATGAGGTTCAGGAATTTAGTCATTGCCGCTTCCGAATCTAGCATACCTTCATCCATATTTACATCAATCACCTGTGCACCACCTTCCACTTGTTGGCGGGCAACTGATAGGGCTTCTTCAAAATCTCCATTTAAAATTAGCTTCGCAAATTTTGGCGATCCGGTAACATTGGTACGTTCGCCAATGTTTACAAACATAGTTTCGGGCGTAATGGTAACCGCTTCAAGTCCGCTTAAACGCATAAAAGGCTCGGTTTGTGCAATTTTACGTGGGGCATATTTTTTTGCCTTAGCGGCGATGGCTGCAATGTGATCTGGCGTGGTGCCACAGCAACCGCCAATTACGTTTATAAAGCCCGATGCCATAAATTCATCCACCAAATCGGCCGTTTGGTTAGCCGTTTCATCGTACTCGCCAAACTCGTTGGGCAAGCCAGCGTTGGGGTAGGCGGTAACAAACATATCGGCTTTTTCGGCCAATTCTTCTATGTGGGGGCGCATATCTTTTGCCCCTAAAGCACAGTTTAAACCAATAGAAAGTAAATTTCCGTGGCGCATCGAGTTTAAAAAAGCTTCTACGGTTTGCCCGGATAAAGTACGACCAGATGCATCGGTTATCGTACCCGAAATCATAATATCGCCTTTAAATTTTATATTGGGATTTAAAGGCAGTAAAGCTAATTCCTGTTCGTAACGTTTTACGGCAAAAATTGCGGCTTTGGCATTCAACGTATCAAAAATAGTTTCAATTAAAAGCACATCGCTACCACCATCAACCAAACCACGCACTTGTTCGTAATAGGCTTCTTCCAACTCTTCAAAAGAGATTGCCCTAAAACCAGGGTCGTTTACATTTGGCGAAATGGAAAGCGTACGGTTTGTTGGCCCCACCGCACCAGCCACAAAACGAGCTTGATTTGGGGTTATTAAATTATATTCGTCAACTGCTTCTCTGGCTATTCGGGCACCTTCGTAACTCAATTCGTACGATAAATTTTCCATACCATAATCGGCCATCGAAATTCGTTGCGTACTAAAGGTGTTGGTTTCCACAATATCGGCCCCAGCCGCCAAATATTCTTTGTGTATAGCTTTAATAATATCGGGGCGAGTAAGATTTAGCAAATCGTTATTTCCCTTTACATCGCTTGGGTGGTTTGCAAAACGCTGCCCTCTAAAATCGGCTTCGCTAAGGTTATAACGTTGTATCATAGTGCCCATTGCACCATCAATTATTAAAATACGTTTTTGAAGTTCTTGTTTAATATTCATTTTTTAAGCTTTACAGCGATTATGGTTTTAACAAAGTTTTTTAGGCTTGGTTTTAAAATACCTATCGTAAGTTTTGTGCTTATATCGAAAAAGTCGGGCTTTTGGGGGAAGACTTTCACTTATCTTTTCCCAATAAAATTAGGATAGAATTTAGCACCTTGAATGTTTACAGGTTGCTAAGACATCTGTGGGTCTAATCCCTCCGTCTTTCTCTATAAGTGGTGCAAAAATGCAATTTTATTTGGTGGGATGCAAGTGTTGCCGCATTAACAATATTTTATTTGGAGAAATTTATTTGATTCTTTTGGTTCTTCGTCATTTTGTGTGGTTTTAATTTTATTAAGATAAAGTAAGTTTTGCTTTATGTTAGTTTCTACAAAAAATTTATTGGCATTCCACTCCAAACAACAGCTAGGCCGTCCCCAATCGCACACTTGTTTAAAAGGAGTGCAGTTTAGGTATGTTCCACAGTTTTTGACGAAGTATCATTCTTTTTTAAAAGTAATAATTATAAACCATATCATTTTTATTGCCAATAAATTTAGAGTAATTAAAACTAAGCATAATTGTAAATCATTGATAATGAAATTTTAATTCTAACTTTTTAGTTATAATAAATTTTTTACAAATTAAATTTTGGGTTTAATGAGGTGTGTAGTACAGCAAAAATTTGGCTCTTCGCCATATTGTGTGGATAAATAATTTCAGTAAAATAATAGGCATTTATTTTTTTTCTTTTTCCTTGATGAAAAATAAACAAAAAATCAAGGCTGGCTATAATTTGTATGGTAAGCTTAATAAATTTTTCACATCGCAATTCAAGGCGTGGTAACATTGTTGGTGGTTTAACAATGTTATTGCAACACGCTGCGAATTGCTTGGCTAGCAAATTATCAATGTTTCTACAAAAAAATATATTGGCTTTCCTATCCAAATAATAGCTAGGCCGTCCCCAACCGCACACCTGTTTAATTGAAATGGAACTTAGTTCTATTCCACTGTTTTTGACGCAGAACCCCAAATACACATTAAAAAAAATATTTTTAGTTTGATTGTGGTACAGTACTAACGCATTTAAAAAATGTAAAATTATTTTCTTGAAAAAATTATTATTCTGTAAACATTCTGTTACTCATAACGATTGAAGAGTCTCATAAAAGGCGTTCTTGAGACTCTTTGTTGCACAATGAGTGACAAAAGCACATATTTTTTGTTATTAACCTGAGTTCGATTATTAAACTATAGTATAATTTGCTGTAAATCAATGGTATTTACTGTTTTAAAGCGTTAACGACGGTAGCGGCATCCTTTTTTTACGCCGAATCTCCCCCTTCGGGGGTCGGGGGGATAGACAAATAAAAAAAGATACAGCGGACGGCGTGTTAAAACGCCCTAATCATTCTAAAAAAAGTATTTATTAATTGAACTCAGGTTATTAAGATTAAAGCCAAGTATCTCATAATATAAATTATAATATGTACCAAAATTTCAAATGCGTTAGCCCTGAGTACAGTATATTTCATAAAAAAAGGCGGACAAAAAGCAATATTATAACCTTTAAAATAATTTAGTAAAGTGCCTAATAGTAGGCTTGCGGATTTAAGGTATTATTTGAACGAACAATTTATTGTTTCTACATTGGTTGATAAAGAAAGCTTACACCAATTATAAACTAAAGTAAATTTATGAATAAGCAAAAACCACTTTAAAATATGTGTTAATCTTTTTAAGCAGTGAGAAAAATAAAATTTTGTGTGATATTTGAGCAAACAACAATATAAATATGATTTAATTTCTTAACTTAATTTATATTAATAAAATCAATAAAAAATATGACCATTGTTCAATTAGAGTATGCCGTAGCCATTGATACTTACCGCAGTTTTGTGCAAGCAGCCCAAAAGTGTTTTGTAACCCAGCCCACTTTAAGTATGCAGGTGCAAAAATTAGAAGAGCAACTGGGTGTAAAATTATTTGATAGAAGTAGGCAGCCTATTGTACCTACCGAAATTGGTGTTGAAATTATTGAACAAGCCCGTAAAATTATCAGCGAAAGCAACAAAATAAAAGAAATTATTGGCGACAGAAACAACGAAATATCTGGCGAATTAAAGCTGGGCATTATACCCACAATTGCCCCTTACTTATTGCCCAAAGTTTTGGGTAATTTTTTAACTAAATATCCCAAAGTAAACCTAAATATTACCGAATTACATACCGATGTTATTATACAGCAACTTAAATTAGGTATGCTTGATTGTGGAATTTTAGCAACTCCACTTGCACAACCTACTTTGGTAGAAAACCCTTTGTATTACGAAAACTTTGTTGCCTATCTCTCTAAAACTAGCCCATTATTTAAAAAAAAGGCACTTATACCATCCGATTTAAACGACGACCAGCTGTGGCTTTTAAACGAAGGACATTGTATGCGCAACCAAATTTTAAATTTGTGCCAACATAAACAAAACAACAACAACCAATTAGAATATAACTCTGGAAGCATAGAAACTTTAATACGTATGGTTGATGTAAATAACGGCATAACCATTTTGCCCGAGTTGTGTTTGCAAGATTTTTGCACTCATAAATTAGATAAAGTACGGTACTTTAAAAGCCCCGAACCTAGCCGCGAAATTAGCTTAGTAACCCACCAAAACTTTGTTAAAAAACGTCTTATATCCGCTTTAAAAGATGAAGTTTTAGATACGATATCTAAACGCATGAAATCAAAAAAGAAAAAAGAAATTATTGATATTGGGAAGTAGAGGCGGGCTTTCGGGCAACGGGCTTTGGGCAGCGAGCTTTCGGGCAACGAGCTGTGGGCAGTTAGCTTGCGGCTATCGGGCTTCGAGTAATTGGCTGGTAGAGATTAAAAAAAAAGACTATCTACTCGCAAACAAATGACTTACGACTAAAATAACTTACGACTAAAATAACTTACTCTTGTTTAATTTGGATGGTAAAAGTTGTGCCGTTATCGGGTTCGCTTTCTACTACAATACTGCCCTTTGCTGTTTCTATTATTTTTTTTATTAAATACAATCCAACACCGTGGCCTTCTATTTCATTATCTACCCTACCGTACATTTTAAAAATTTTATTCAATTCTTTTTTAGGTATTCCTTTACCATTATCTTTTACCGTTAGTACAATGTTGTCCTTATCAATATACGTTTTTATGTTTACTATTGGGATTTCGGTTCCTCTAAATTTAATTCCGTTTGATATGAGGTTGTACAAAATACTCCGCATATTTTTGCGATAAAATTTAATTTCCCCAACCTCTAAATTCCTAATAATAGTTGCTTTAGATGCACTTATTTTGTCGGTTAAGCTCCATTCTACATTGTCAATAAGTTCGTTTAAATCTACAACCTGGTCCGATTTAATATCGTTTTCTACTTTTGCAATAGTGGCAATATCGGTTATAAGCGATCTGAATTTTTTAACCGAATCATTTATAATATCTAAATATTTATTAAGTTTTGGGTCTATATTGTTTACCCTATTCATTACCCCAATACTTAATTCAATATTTCCAAGCGGGCCTAATAAATCGTGTGAAGTTACGTTTACAAAATTATCTAAATCGGCATTTATGCGCAAAAGCCTTTCGTTTTTTTTATCTAAATCTATCTGTGTGTTTTTAAGTTCGGTAATATCATTAAATGTAATTATTGCCCCAATTGGCGATTTGGTAGATTGTTGTAAATATGGCATTGTCATAATCTGATACCATTTTCCATTTTCTGTTTCTATTTCTTTGGTAACAAAACCACCATTTTTAATTACATTTTTAATGTCATCAATAATTGTTTCAAATTTTATATTGGTTGATATGTTACTTATAGGCCTGCCAATATCGCTAGGCAATAAATTAATTTGCTTAACCGTACCTGGCGAAAATTTCATTAATAATAAATCTTTATTTACAAAAAGTTGCCCATTAATGTTACTTCTAAAATAATTGTTAAGATCGTCGTTTACCTCCAACAGTTCTTTATTTTTTAGCTGATAATCGGCATTAAGCGTATGCAGTTCTTCGTTTACCGATTGCATTTCCTCATTTGTACTTTGCATTTCTTCGTTTGCCGATAACAGTTCTTCGTTAAACGATTGCATGTTTTCGTTAGATGCATCTAACTGTAAATAGGTTGAATTTAGCTTTTCTTTAAGATTTTTATTCTCTTCTTCTATGTTTAAAGTATATTCATCTAAATAAATTTTTTCGTCGTAGGTAGTATTTTCAGCATTAATTTGCATAGGTACTTTATCTTCGCACAAAGTTACCATTAGCAATTTTTGATTGCTATTTTTAACAATTAAAGGGCTAACCGATAAATTAATTTTTATCTTTTTTAGTTTATGCTTAACAATAATCCCTTTTGTGGTGTAATTTTTATTGGTTTTTAAACTTTTAGTGCTTAGGGCATTAAAAGCAACAGCCAATGGCCTTGGCAATAAATCAATTAAGTTAGAGTTAAAGTTTTTTTGTAGCAAAAATTTAGTGGTATCGCCATAGAATTTTACTACGTGGTTGTTTTCATCAATGCAAATTACTAAAACATTTAAATTATTTAGTAAGGTTTCATTTACGGCATCGGCTAAATTAGTTTGCATATTTGTTGATGCTTCTTCCCTAAGCGAGGGCAAATGATTGTTTTTTTTATCAATTAAAACGGGTAATGAAAAAGCATCGAACCGCACCAAACGTTTGGCTTCTAAATTTTTAAATATTTTCCATTTTTTATCAACAACTTTTAAATTTTGAATTATTGGTAATGGGTTTTCGCTTGAACCTAAAAATAAATAACCCTCCATTTTAAGCCCAAAAAGTAACAATATAAATACCTTTTTTTGTAAAGTTGGGCTCATGTATATTAGCAAATTACGGCAACTAATAAAATGCATATTGCAATAAGGCGGGTTTTTTACCAAATCGTGTAAGGCAAAAATTACCATTTTTCTTATTCAGGGCTTTACAATATAATTTTCACCTTCGCTAATAAAATAATTTTGGAGGCGCTGTGCCGATACCACTTTTTTAATATTGCTTTTGTAAATTCCTTTAGCTGCGTGTGCTAATGCTGCGGTATCTATATCGGTAGCAAAAATTTTAACAATTGTATTTTTAAATTTTCCGGTTAACTGCTCGGCAATTAAAATTGCAATAGAATAAGCTTCTTCGCCGGTAGCGCAGCCTGTTACCCATAGTTTAAATTCGTCGTCGGGATTTAAGCTTTCTAAAATTTTAGGAATAATATTTTTTTGTAAACTTGCAAATGCTTCTTTATCTCTAAAAAAAGATGTAACACTTATTAAAAATTCTTTTGTAAGGGCTTCTACCTCTTCGGGTGTAATTTTTAAAAATTCTAAATACTTAGTTAAGTTGGTACAATTATTAAACGACGCTCGGCGTTTAATTCTACGTAGTATAGTAGGCAGTTTATATTCAGCAAAATCTAAAGGCGAATGTTCTTTAATGTAGGCTAATATGGCATTTGCATTTTTCTCATCGTCTGCATTATTAGCCATTAATTCTTCTTGCGTATTAATATAATCCTCAATTGCTTGAGGCATTTCTTCGGGCTCTAAAACATAATCAATTACACCAGTAGCTATAGCGCTAGCTGGCATACTGCTATAATCCGAAGTTTCGGGATTTCGGGCAATAGCCATACCTCCAGCATTTTTTATAGCTATAATACCCTCGGTACCGTCGGCTCCTAAGCCCGAAAGTACAACCCCAATTGCTGTATTGCCACAGTCGGCTGCTAATGAGTTAAAAAAAGTATTTATAGTTAAATTTGGTCCATTATTTTTTCCCTTATCTGTTAACAATAAATGCCCCGAATTTATAGTCATAAACTTATTGTTGGGTATTAAGTAAACTACGTTACTAATAACTAACATATTATTTTCGGCTTGTTTAACCTGCAATTTACTATGCTTGCTTAAAAGTTCAACTATATGGCTTTTAAAATCGGGCGATAAATGTTGCACAATTACATAAGCAACGCCATCTAAAGGGGTTGATCAAAAAATATATTAAGCTCCTCTAGCCCACCTGCCGATGCGCCAATAGCAATAATGTGATGGGGATGCACAGAATTTAACATTGCTTTTTCAATGTCGTTTACTTAAGCAAAAGTACACGATATTTTAATCAAAAATGATTTTTTTATATGCGCTTTTTGTTGTATTTTTAAGTAGTATATAGGGG